>JAEYTV010000408.1 GCA_023433855.1 Pseudomonadota bacterium
GCCATCAACAAGGACGAAGAAGCCCCGATCTTCCAGGTGGCAGACTATGGCATCGTCGGTGACCTCTTCGAAATACTCCCGCAACTTGAAAAGGCTCTTTGAGGGTCTTTGTTCGCAAATGCGAAAAGTGCTGGAAAAGGCATCGATAGAAGAATAACAATTTGCCGGGCTGCTTGATCGCAGGCCGGCATTTTCATGAATGACGTTCGCTGCGGCAAGTTCACCCGTCGGAGAACGGATCTGGGGAAGGGAATAATGAGTTCGGTCATC
This sequence comes from Pseudomonadota bacterium, assembly GCA_023433855.1. Classification (GTDB taxonomy): domain Bacteria; phylum Pseudomonadota; class Alphaproteobacteria; order Rhizobiales; family Rhizobiaceae; genus Neorhizobium. The sequence continues at coordinate 271 of JAEYTV010000408.1, forward strand.
AAGAGTATTGGCGTCATCGGAGCTGGGCAGATGGGCTGCGGCATCGCGCATGTTTCCGCGCTGGCCGGCTATAAGGTTCAGATGTACGACCTTTCGAAAGACCGGATCGAGGCAGCGCTCGCGACGATCAACGGCAACTTGGCTCGGCAGGTCAGCAACGGCAAGCTGACGGACGAAGAGCGCAGAAGTGCCCTTTCGCATATGGCCGGCTCCGCCGACCTTAATGATCTCGCTTCGCTGGACCTGGTGATCGAGGCTGCGACGGAAGACGAATCCGTCAAACGGCAGATCTATGCGCAGGTCTGTCCGGTGCTGAAGCCGGACGCCCTGCTTGCCACCAACACATCATCGCTATCCATCACTCGCCTGGCATCTGCGACAGACCGTCCGGAACGGTTCATGGGGATTCACTTCATGAACCCCGTGCCGGTAATGAAACTCGTGGAGTTGGTACGCGGTATCGCGACCGACGAGGCCACCTTCAAGGCAGCAAGGGACTATGTCGCGTCGCTCGACAAAACCGCCACGGTCGCGGAGGATTTCCCTGCGTTTATCGTCAACCGCATCCTGTTGCCGATGATCAACGAGGCCATCTACACCCTCTACGAGGGCGTCGGCTCCGTGGAAGCAATCGACACTGCAATGAAACTCGGCGCGAATCACCCTATGGGCCCCCTGCAACTGGCCGACTTCATCGGCCTCGACACCTGCCTGTCGATCATGCAGGTGCTGCACGACGGCCTCGCCGATTCCAAATACCGCCCCTGCCCGCTCCTCGTGAAATATGTCGAAGCCGGGTGGCTCGGACGCAAGTCCGGCCGTGGTTTGTACGGCTATCGCGGCGAGACTCCGGTTCCGACGCGCTGACCCTCCCCAACTTCTGACAATTGCAGGCGTTCAGCGCCTGCCGTCCTCGTGCGGCAAAATGACCTGCGGCCATGAGTCCTGTGGCATATGGTCGTAAACCCAATTATATGCGCGCGATTAATCGATTAACCAGATGGCTCGACCAGATGGAAGGAATGCCATGACCCGAAAGTACACAATTTCGTCCCGAGCAGTTTATGCGATGTCGCTTGGTATCGCCGCGCTGTTCTTATGCAATATCTACTACCAGCTTCATGTGGCGCCGGGCTGGCAGTGGGGGCCGGCTATCGACAAGATGCCGAAACACATGATCAGCGACTATATGCGCGAGATCTATGACAACGGCAAAGGCGGCTACGCGGCCACCGAATATCTCGACCCAAAGGCGGATATCGACAGAGCGGCCTTCCCTGAACTGGCCGATGGCGAGCCGATCAAGCACACCATTCGCCAGGTGATCGGTGACGGACGCACGGTCGCCGTACTTCACGACATCGAATCGGGACGCGGCCTGCCTGCACGGTCCGTGATCGATATCTTCGAGGTGGGCGCACGAGGCGGTCGCCTCGCCGTGGTGAAACGCTACACAACGCAGATGCAGGAATAACGTCATGAACAAGACGATCGAATACGGTTGGAACGTCTCGACCTTCACCAAAATCGCTCTTACCCTGATGCGCCTTTATCTTGGCGGCTGGATGATCACGTCCGGGACGAGCTACTGGCTGACCCAGCTTGGCCTTCCCACGATCTTCCCGCAACCGGTAGGCAACACACCGCTCTCGAGCCAGATGCTGGTCACGATGATCGAGGTCGGCCTCTTCGATGTCGTGAAGACGCTGGAGATTGTCGGCGGACTGATGCTGGTTTTCAATTTCTGCGTTCCGCTCGGCCTAGTCATCTGCCTGCCGATCTCCGCCGTCGTCTGGTATAATGCGATCATCCTCAATGGCCGCACGGACAGGCTTTTCAGCCCGACCTATATGGGCGTGATGTGCTTCTACATGAACATCATCGTGATGCTGGGATACATCCGCTACTATATTCCGATGCTGACGATGCGGACATCGATCGGGAGCCTGAAGGATTTCGCCCTGCTGAAGAACATCTTCAGGAACGACGTCTGATCCCACTTAGGCCATGAGGCTCGGGTTAAAGAGCCTTTGCCGCCGCGATCAGTGCCTTCGCATCGGGACTGTCCCATGCCGCAGGCCCGTTCATGGCGGATATCAGACAGCCCTTGCCATCCATGATGAGGGTCACGGGAAGGCCGAAAGCCAGGCCTTCCTTTTTAAGAGCGTTGAAGACGCCCATGGAACTGTCGCGATAATAGCCGAGGCTGTCGATGCCGTATTCGGCCAGGAAGGCCTTCGGCTTCTCGTCGCTGCCCGTATCGATATTGACAGCGACCACCTCGAAATCCTCGCCACCCATCTCCTTCTGCAACGTGTTCAAAGCCGGCATCTCCTCGCGGCAGGGGCCGCACCAGGTGGCCCAGAGGTTCAGAAGTACCGTCTTGCCGGCAAAATCGGCCGTCTTCAGGTCCTTGCCGTCAGGCCCCTTGAAGGTGACATCGAGCGGCCGCGGCGGCTGGGCGGCAACCATGGCGGCAACCTGACCCTTGGAAAACTCCGAAACCGAATTCATCCGTTCGATTGCACCCTCGCAGGCGCCGGAAGAAGCGGCGACCACGCTCTCCCCGCCATTGCCAGACCCTATGCTCCTCACGTATACCGCCCCGGCGCCGGCAAGAATTCCGAGGACACCGGCAATCACGATCAACCGGGCGGACGGAAGGCCTAAGGGTCTTTTGGTCGTCATCAGCTACTCCAGGACTATTGCATCATGGCCGACGGCACGAAGGACGCGACATCCTCCAACCAGATGTGGGGCGGACGCTTCGCTTCCGGGCCGGACGCGATCATGGAGGAGATAAATGCCTCGTTCGGTTTCGACAAGAAGCTCTACGCCCTGGATATCCGCGGCTCTATAGCGCATGCGACAATGCTGGCCGAAAAAGGCATCATCTCGCACGAAGATAAAGACAAGATCGTCTCCGGTCTGAACACGATCATGTCAGAGATCGAAAACGGCCAGTTCGAGTTCTCGAGGCAGCTTGAGGATATTCACATGAACGTCGAGGCGCGGCTCGCCACACTGATCGGCCCGGCGGCCGGTCGCCTGCACACCGCCCGTTCCCGCAATGACCAGGTGGCGCTCGATTTCCGCCTCTGGGTCAAGGAGGAACTCGCCAAGACCGACCGCATGCTGACCGACCTGATCGGCGCCTTCCTGGACCGCGCGGAAGAACATGCCGACACCGTCATGCCGGGCTTCACGCATTTGCAGACGGCTCAGCCGGTCACCTTCGGCCATCACTGCATGGCCTATGTGGAAATGTTCGGCCGTGACCGCGCCCGCGTGCGCCACGCCATCGAACATCTCGACGAAAGCCCGATCGGAGCTGCCGCGCTCGCCGGTACGCCGTATCCGATCGATCGCCACATGACAGCAAAGGCGCTTGGTTTCCGCGAGCCGACCCGCAACTCGATCGACACCGTTTCTGATCGGGACTTTGCACTGGAATTCCTCTCCGTCGCGGCGATCTGCGCCGTTCACCTGTCGCGCCTGGCGGAAGAGATCGTCATCTGGTCGACACCGCAATTCGGTTTCGTGCGCCTCTCGGA
>JAEYTV010000421.1 GCA_023433855.1 Pseudomonadota bacterium
GCATGATCTTCGCCCGCTCGAGCCTTCGCATCACAAGGTAGCGGTGCGGACTGGTACCCAGCAGACGGCGGAAGTGTCGGGCCGTAGTGTAGCGGTCGAGACCACCGACCGCCTCGAGTTCCTCCGATGAGACCGCCCTGTCGCAGTTGTTGCGGAGATAATCGCGACACCGGAGCACGGCATGCCGGGCGACAGGCGATCCCCTTGAGAATTTGCGGTCGTCCCCATGGCGCTGCAGGGCGGCGGCTAGGCGAATGATCATGTCATCCAGCGCAAGGTCCTCCGGCGTGCCGTCGAGATCACAGAGCGCTTCGGCAAGGACGTGGAGGAACTCCGCGTCGGTGACCACCGGATCGGGGACGAATGGCAGTCCGTCCGTGCCGCCCTTGGCTTCGAGCAGTTTTTCGGGCGGCAGGTAAAGCATCCGGTAGCGAAGACCGTCCTCCGTACCCGCGGCCCCGTCATGTACCTCGTCGGGATGCAGCACGATGACATTTCCCGGAAGGCTCGTCCTGAAGGCGCCCCGATAGTGGAAGGTCTGCACCCCGGACATGGTGATGCCGAGCGCATAGGTGTCGTGTCGGTGAGGTTCAAAGCCGGTGCCGCGGAAGCGGGCTTCGATACGCTCGATCCCGGCCGAGGAGGGCGCCTGCACGATACCGTCACGCTCGCCCACCCCTTTGCACGAACGTTCAAGACCAGCAGTAGCTGCTGTCGCTATCAGGTCGTTTCCCGCATAGCCGTTGAAGGAGTTCATCTTCATGTTCGACATCAAGATCGCGATCGTGCTTCGTGATGATCTTGCCCCCTGGCAGGCGCTTAACGTCACCGCTTTCCTGACGAGCGGCGTCGTTGCTCAACATCCTGCCATCATCGGCGAAGCATATCGGGATGCTGCCGGCAATGTCTACAATCCCATGACCATCCAGCCGATCGTCGTGCTTTCTGCAGGTCAAGAAGTTCTGCGAACGATCCATCGGCGTTCGCTGGAGCGGCAGGTGACCACCTCGGCCTATATCGAGGAGATGTTCTCGACCGGCCACGACCGCGCGAACCGGGAGGTCTTCGGCCAGTTCTCGCCGCAGGATGCCAAGCTGGTCGGCATCGCCATGCGCGCCGAAAAGAAGATCGTCGACAAGATCACCAAGGGAGCGAGCATGCATTCCTGAGGTTCAGGTGCCCAGCGCAAGCGTTGCGAAGCTCGCCAGCCAGTGCTCGCCCATATAATCCCCGGCGACATGGGGAAGCGCGGCCCCGAGATGGTCTTCGGCTGCTCTTTCCATTGCGGGCCTTCGCAGGTCCTGGCCGGGCAGGGCGTCTGCAAGGGAACGCCAGCACCAGGCGCGTGAGAGGTTCAGGCCGTCGAGATGGGCAATCTTGCCGTCCGACCGATCCGAAACCGAAGCAGGCGAGAACAGGGTCGCGGGCCTGCTGATCGCGAGGTCGGGAAGGAAGCGGCTGAACCACTCCAGGAAGTCAGCGCCATCCATCAGCCGGCGCATGCATTCGGCCTCCATGAGCGCCGAGGAAAGGAAGTCATCGCCGGAGGGTTCACCCCAGGCCGGGCACCCCTCGTCAGCGCCGTACCACCGCAGCGCCGTCTGCTTCAGCAGATCGGCGAGGGCACCGTCCGGGATGGCTTCCGCATAGTCCGCGGCCAGGCGCAAGGCGAAGGCAGTGTTGAAATGCGTACCCACCCGGACCGGATAAGTGGCGAGGGGCAGGAAGTCGACGAAGCGCGCGGTGAAAACGTCGGAAAGCGGTTTCAGGTTCTCGAACCATCCGCGGTCATCGAACTGCGACAACTCGGCGGAGAGCTTGAGCAGCCAGGCCCACCCGTAGGGACGCTCGAATCCGCGGGCGAGGGGATGGGCCATGGTGGCGCACTCGCCGGCGACCTTGTCCACGACGAGCATCTCATCGAAGAGGTCACGGACGCGGTTTGCCGCCGGGATCTCCGGGAACCGGCGTAGGAGATGCGCAAGCATCCAGTATCCATGGACGCAGGAATGCCAGTCGAGGCTGCCGTGGAAGATCGGGAAGAGCTGGCTCGGCGTCCTGGCGTCTTCCGGTCCGGCAAATGCATTGGCCGGCTTGTTCGGGTATTCGCGTCTCACGTGGCCGAGTGCGATTGTCGCAAATTGTTGCGCGCGGTCGGCGGTGAGAGCTTGTCGCATGGGTGCTAGAACTCCACGGCCTCGACCTTCTTGTTGACGAAACGCAGACCAACCGCGCCATCGATCAGCTTGAGGGCGGTTTCTCCGAAGAGTTCGCGCCGCCAGCCGGAGAGTGCGGCCACATTGGCCTCTTCCCCTTCGGCCGCGATCTTTTCCAGGTCGTCCGTATTGGCGATCACCTTCGCCGCCACGCCTTCCCGATCGGAGATCAGCTTGAGGAGAACCTTGAGGAGTTCGGCCGCCGCTGCGGTACCTTCAGGTACGTGCACATGCTTCTGGGGGTGGGGCATCTCCGCCTTCGGCAATGCCAATGCGGCATTGACCGTCTCGATGATGGCGGCGCCGGACGCCGAGCGCTCCCAGCCTTTCGGAATGGTGCGAAGCCGCGCCATGGCTTCCGTGTCCTTCGGCTGTTGCTGTGCGATCTCGTAGATGGCATCGTCCTTGAGAACCCGGGAGCGGGGCACGTTGCGGCTGCGTGCTTCACGCTCGCGCCACGCAGCGACGAATTTCAGCACGGCGAGTTCGGCGGGTTTCCTCAGCCGCGATCTCAGCCTCAGCCAAGCGTCGTCCGGGTGCAGGTCGTATGTCTCCGGCGCCTCCAGGATGGCCATCTCCTCGGTCAGCCACAGCGCCCGGCCTTCCCGTTCCAGCTGGGCTTTCAGTGCAAGATAGACGTCACGCAGGTGGGTAACATCGGCAAGCGCGTATTCCAGCTGCTTGTCGGAAAGCGGCCTGCGGCTCCAGTCGGTGAAACGGGACGACTTGTCGATATGGACGCCCTTGATGCGGCTCACCAACTGGTCGTAGGACACCGAGTCCCCGAACCCGCAGACCATCGCGGCCACCTGGGTGTCGAAGATCGGGTGCGGCACAAGATTGCCGAGGTGGTAGACGATCTCGATGTCCTGGCGGGCAGCGTGGAAGACTTTCGTGACGGCGGGGTTGGCCATCAGATCGAAGAAGGGTTTCAGATCCAGGCCTTTGGCCAGCGGATCGACCAGAACCTCGGTATCAGGGCTCGCCATCTGGATCAGACACAGTTCCGGCCAGAAGGTCGTTTCCCTGAGAAACTCCGTGTCGATGGTGATGAAATCCGATTGAGCGAGCTTGGCGCAGGCTTCTTCGAGGGCGGCGGTGGTGTTGATCATTGTTTCATTCACGTGCAGATGATCAACCTTCCTTTCCCGTTGCGCACGATATGTCAATACAAGCGCCGGGCTTAAGTCTACTTGCGCTCATCTTTATCGGGCGGAGCCGCCAGTCTGTTGAAATAGGCCGACGTTCGCAGCAGGGGCCGGAAACGCCACGACCGCTCCGATGGTGGCACGGGTGGACGGGCCCGCATTCGCCGGAGCGTGAAGATCATGAAACCGGCGAAGATGAAGGACGTATAGGCGAAGAAGGCTCGCGGCCCGAGGTGCTCCAGCAGCAGCGACGCAAGCAGGGGGCCGATCGTCGCGCCGAGTGACCAGTAGAAGAGCAGGCCAGCGGATACCAGCGCGTGCTCGCCGTCCTTGGCATAGTCATTTCCGTGCGCCGAGCACAGTGAGTAGAGCGGCATGGAAAAGGCGCCGAACAGGAAGACCGCGATGATGTTGGCGATTTCGCTGGTGCCGGCCCCGAACGAGAGATAGGCGCCGGTGGCGATGGAGCCGATTGTCGTCCACAGGATGACGCGGCGGCGATCGAGCTTGTCGGAATAGACACCAAGCGGATATTGCAGCACCACCCCGCCGATAATCCCGGCGCTCATGAAGGTGGCAATCGAGGTGATGCTCATGCCGATCTCGGCGGCGTAGATGGGGCCGATATTGCGGAACGCGGCCATGGAAAGTCCGACCGAAACAACGCCTACCACCGCGAGCGGAGAAATGCGCCACACGACCTTGGGATCGAATTTTATGGCTTCCGGTGGTGCCGGGCTCGATTTGTCGGCGAGCGAGATGGGCACCAGCGAAAGCGTCAGGGCGATGGCTATGATGTTGAAGACGAGCGGACCTTCGACCCCGGCCGCAGGGATCACATACTGTGCGACCGTGACGGAGCTCAGGTCGATCAGGCGGTAGATCGAGAGCGTGCGCGCCCGGTTGGCATTGGTGACCTTGGCGTTGATCCAGCTTTCGACAGTTGCAAACAGGCTGGCGACCGCGATTCCTATAATGAAGCGCATCGCGAGCCAGAAGAGGGGATCGGCGACCATGGACATCCCGAGGGAGGCCGAGGCGCTGATCGCGGCCATGGCGGAGAAGGTGCGGATATGGCCGATCGCGCGCAGGATCCTGGCGACGTAGATGCATCCGATAGCAAAACCGATGCTGTAGCCGGCTCCGATGAGGCCGATGACTGAAGGGGAAAATCCCTCCCATGACCCGCGCAGCGCAATGTAGGTTCCCTGTAGCCCATTCCCGCCGATCAGGATCCCCGCGGTAAGAAGAAGAGGAATCAGCGGACGAATGGGGTTCATCGGGGTCTTTCGGTCATGCATTTGCCGGCCACTGCCGCGGTCACTGCATGTGTTAGACGAATAAGACCATCAAAGTCTTGAGGAAACCGCTCTGTGGGCGACTCCGGCTTGTGGCTTCACGACCACCGTTGCATCGATGCAGCGCTCTCGTCAGGAATGGGCTTGCCGGTCGGTGATGATCTCTGCCAGCCGCCGATTGCGCCGCGGCGGGTGTGCGGGACGCGGGCTTAAGCACGCGCAGGTGAGCACATGTCGTCTCGGTCGATTTTGCCAGCCAGCCGGTTCCGCCTTGACAAAGCGAGCCTGTCATGCGCTTTTCGCGCCGATTTCTGCAGACCGGTCGGCATCGCTTCGCATGCCGAAACCCCCGGCATAAGCGCCAGTCCAGGATTATAGCAATGCACCATTACCGCAGCCACACCTGTGCCGCCCTTCGGAAGTCCGATGTTGGTTCCACCGTCCGCTTGTCAGGCTGGGTGCATCGTGTGCGCGATCATGGCGGCGTTCTGTTCATCGACCTGCGCGACCACTACGGCATGACCCAGGTCGTCGCCGATCCGGATAGCCCCGCCTTCAAGACGGCGGAAGCGGTCCGCGGGGAATGGGTGATCCGCATCGACGGCCTCGTCAAGGCCCGCACCGAGGAAACGGTCAACAAGAATATGCCGACGGGGGAGGTCGAGCTCTACGCCCAGGAGATCGAAGTTCTCTCCGCCGCCAAGGAACTGCCGCTGCCGGTCTTCGGCGAACCCGACTATCCGGAAGACGTTCGCCTCAAATACCGCTTCCTCGATCTGCGCCGCGACACGCTGCACAGGAATATCGTCAAGCGCACCCAGATCATCTCGGCAATGCGCTCCGGCATGGGCGAAATCGGCTTTGCGGAGTATACGACGCCGATCCTGACGGCTTCCTCGCCGGAAGGTGCGCGCGACTTCCTCGTGCCGAGCCGCATTCACGAAGGCAAGTTCTTCGCGCTGCCGCAGGCCCCGCAGCAGTACAAGCAGCTTCTGATGGTTGCCGGCTTCGACCGCTATTTCCAGATCGCACCGTGCTTCCGCGACGAAGACCCGCGCGCCGACCGCCTGCCGGGCGAATTCTACCAGCTCGACGTCGAAATGAGCTTCGTCACCCAGGAAGATGTCTGGGACACGATGGAGCCGATGATGACCAAGGTGTTTGAGCAGTTCGCCGAGGGCAAGCCCGTGACCAAGCAATGGCCGCGCATTCCCTACGACGAGGCGATCCGCAAATACGGCTCGGACAAGCCGGATCTGCGCAACCCGATCGTCATGCAGGCTGTGACCGAGCATTTCGCCGGCTCCGGCTTCAAGGTCTTCGCCAACATGATCGCGTCGAACCCGAAGGTCGAGGTATGGGCTATCCCGGCCAGGACGGGTGGCTCCAGAGCCTTCTGCGACCGCATGAACGCCTGGGCGCAGAGCCAGGGTCAGCCGGGCCTCGGCTATATCTTCTGGAAGGAAGAGGACGGCAAGATCGGCGGTTCCGGCCCCCTTGCCAAGAACATCGGCGAGGAACGCACCGAAGCCATCCGCACCCAGCTTGGCCTTGAGCCGGGCGATGCCTGCTTCTTCGTCGCCGGCGATCCGGCCAAGTTCTACAAGTTCGCAGGCGAAGCTCGCACCCGTGTCGGCGAGGATCTCAACCTTGTCGACCGTGATCGATATGAGTTCTGCTGGATCGTCGACTTCCCCTTCTACGAGTGGAATGAAGACGAGAAGAAGATTGATTTTGCCCACAACCCCTTCTCCATGCCGCAGGGTGGGCTGGAGGCTTTCGACAGCAAGGACCCGCTGGAGCTGAAGGCCTATCAGTATGACGCTGTCTGCAACGGCTTCGAAATCGCTTCGGGCTCGATCCGTAACCAGTCGCCGGAGCTGATGGTCAAGGCGTTTGAAAAGGTCGGCCTGACCCAGGCCGATGTCGAGGAGCGCTTCGGCGGCCTCTACCGCGCCTTCCAGTACGGCGCTCCGCCGCATGGCGGCTGCGCATTCGGCATCGACCGCGTGGTCATGCTGCTGGTCGGCGCCAAGAACCTGCGCGAGATCTCGCTGTTCCCCATGAACCAGCAGGCGCAGGACCTCCTGATGAACGCCCCGGCGCCGGCAACGCCGACGCAGCTTCGGGAACTGGCGCTGCGGGTAGTACCGTCCAAAAAGGCCTGATCCGCAAACCTCGGCGGTGGAATTGGAACGGCGGCCACGGGCCGCCGTTTGCATATTTTCAGGCCACATGGTCTGCCGGGGCGGTGCCCTGTGACCGGAACCAAGTCCAGCCTCCCGTGTTGTCTGGCCAGCAGAAGTACAGGAGAAAGAACAAATGCGCATTCAGCTGCTCGCCGCCTCCGCGGCGCTTGTGATGGTTTCCAGCGCGGCCTTCGCGCAGAGCACCGTGATCGTACAGGAGCCGGCACCGGTGGTCACCGGATCCACGGTTGTCGTGCCGGGTGAGGTTCGCACCTATGTGATGGAGCAGAGCGTGCCGTCGGTCGCCTACCAGGGAGAGGTCATCGTCGGCGCTCCGCTGCCTGAGACGGTGGAGGTCCATACCGTCGATGGCTACAACGACTACGCTTATACCGTAGTCAACGAGCGCCGAGTTCTCGTTAATCCGCAGACACGCACCGTAATTCAGGTTCTGGACTGATAGTCTTCCTAAAGCCCGGATCGCATCCGGGGTTTTCTCCCCGGCGACACGCGCCGGGTTGCATGGGGCAGGGGTGAGCAACATCGCCTCCTGCCTCCACGACAGTGAAGCACGGCCCGCAGGAATGGGCGTCGCCCTGGCACCCGCCGTAACGACGTCGCGCCGGGATCGCAGGTGTCAACTGCGTGTCTCTCTGACCCTATATGCCCGAACCGTCCAGTTCGGCCTCGTCTTTACCCTCCCATGCGGGCGGCAGCGTCCCCGGCTCGATATTGGCTGCAGGCATCGGCATCCAGCACTTCAGCTCCGGCTCCGCATACTCGATGATCCGGCCGGGGGCGGAATCGGAGGAGCGCCAGGCGTCTCCACCGTACCGGTCACCCCTGGCCCAGTAGACGAGATCGACGGCGCCCGGCCCCTGTTCGGACGGGCGTATGGTCACGACTATGCGGGTGCCGTCCTTCGGTGCAGAGCGCATCTGCCGCCAGCGGCCGGGTTCATCCATTGTCGTTCCCTCCACACAGATGCCCGAATGTCGCCGCGAGAGCCCGTTCGGTCAATGCCTGCCCGCGAGCGCATTCCGGAGAGGTCGTCATCGCCCGCCGCTTACGTAACGAACGGCATGATATCGACGCCGTCGCCGGGAAATACCGTCAGGTGCGGATGGTCCTGGAACAGGCGTGCAGCCGCTTCGGCACTTTCGGCCTCGACGATAAGATAGCCGCAGAACGGATTCTGGGCCTTCGCCACGCCGTCCTTCGTCACACGCGTCGTCTTCCCCACCATGCCGCCACGATCAAGGATGAACGCGGCATTACGCTCTTCCCAGGCTTTCCATTGCGCGATACCCACGGCGTCGACCGCGTCCTGCTCTGCCTTCGGCCTGTTTCGAAACGCGGCGAGATCCTCGGGCTTCATCGTATACACGGCAAGAAATCGGGGCATGGCGCTACCTCTATCTGCTCGACTGGGCCTCCTCCGGCCGCTGCTACTTGTATCAGCGGCCCGTTCTCGCCGCTATCGTCTGCGGTTTGCCTCCACCGTCACGCCCAGCACGTCGGGAAGCGTGTTCGGAGCCCCCATCGCGGCGCCCATGATCATCGGGAAGGGCACCGGGTTCTCCGGCTCGGCGCTGATGATGAAATTGCCAGGATTGTCGAGATAGGTGTTAAGCGCCGCGGTCACCATCTTCTGCAGTTCGGGCATGTTGTACTGGGCCAGCAGGAGGGGCGCCATGCCCTTCAGCATCTGCGCCATCTGTTCTCCGGTCGTTCCCTGCTGCTTTCCTGCATAATCGAGGGCGCGGTTGGTGATGCCGGCATCCGCGAAGTCAACCTGCGCGCTGTTGAACGTCAGGCGCTGCATGAGGCCGAGCATGGCGAGGCTCGCGGCCTGCTGCGCCTCCTCCTTGTTGGGGTTGGCTTGCATGGCCTCTGCGGTTTCGTTCGCCGACTTGATGAAGTCGAGCGTATAACCGGAGATGCTGAAGGCGATGTTGAGGCGGCCGATATCGTTGAAGTCGAAGGCATATTCATCGAGTGACAGCGTGCCGTCTTCGAGCGCCCAGCTTCCTTCCATGCTCATTGTCCCGTTGAGGGAGGTGATGCCGAGCTGCTGGAGGGCATCCTTGGTCTTTGCGTCTTCCACGAAGCTCAAGTCGCCCTTGATGGCATCAGCATGCAATCCGAAACCGATCGAGGAACTGTCGTCGGCGATGTCCGTCGTCAGCCGCGTATCCCCCACGGAGAAGATCGGTTTGCCATCTATGCTGATGACGCTGCTGCCGACATGCGCCTCCCGGTAAAGCAGGATCGCGTCGATCGAGTCCGCATCCGGATCGGCCGGGACGACAAGGTCGCTCAGCGAGATATCGGTCGCGGTGTAGTTCGTCGTCCCTTCGGTCATGTTGACGTCGTCAAACGAGACGGTCTCTACCGTATAGCCGCCATTGTCCTCTTCGACGCCCTCGAACCTGATGGTTCCGAGCGGAATGCCTTGTTCTCCCGCGGCGGGAGAAAACCTGGCGTCGGTCAGCGTGACGTCGGCGCCGCTGACGTCGACCTTGTTCGCCACGATGCCGCCGCCGCTCTGCATCGCCAGCGCCTTGTTGATCTTGGCGAGCAGATCGTTGCCATCCAGCGCGTACGCTTGTCCCGACAAGACGCAGAAAGCGGCCCCGGCAAGAAGCAGCCTCGCCTTGTTGTGGTAAATCATCAGAATGTCCTCCAGGCGGGGTGTAAGGGAGAGTCCGCGATGGGGCCCTCGGTGCGGCATTTATAGGCTAGCGGATAAAAAGGTCCATTGGTCTGGTCCACATTCCTTGCTGAAAAATTGCGACGTGATCTGGCTCGTGCGAACGATAATCCTGGGAGAACCCCGTTCTCCACAGTCGGCTTCAGTGTGATTCTTGCCGTGAACGTGGCTTTCGGTTAGTCAGGGGGCATGGGACAGAGCGTGAACCCGCCCGGTGACGGCGGCGACAATATTCAACCGGTGGATCTGAAGGCGGCGCTCGAGGAGCGTTATCTCGCCTATGCGCTATCGACCATCATGCACCGGGCACTGCCGGACGTGCGCGATGGCCTGAAGCCGGTCCATCGCCGCATCATCCATGCCATGAGCGAGATGGGCATTCGCCCCAACTCGGCATTCAAGAAATGCGCCCGTATCGTCGGCGATGTCATCGGTAAGTTCCATCCCCATGGCGACCAGTCCGTCTACGACGCGCTGGTCCGCCTCGCGCAGGATTTCTCGCAGCGATATCCGGTTGTCGATGGACAGGGCAATTTCGGCAACATCGACGGCGATACTGCAGCCGCCTATCGTTACACGGAAGCCCGGATGACCGAGGTCGCCGCCCTTCTCCTGGAAGGGATAGAGCAGGACGCCGTCGATTTCCGTCCCACCTACAACGAGGAAGACGAGGAACCCGTCGTCCTGCCGGCGGCATTCCCGAACCTTCTGGCCAACGGCGCCTCCGGGATCGCGGTCGGCATGGCGACGTCCATCCCGCCCCATAACGTCCATGAACTTTGCGACGCGGCGCTGCACCTGATCAAGCATCCGGATGCGACGATCGAGAAGCTGGTGGAGTTCGTACCCGGTCCGGACATGCCGACCGGCGGCATCATCATCGACAGCCGCGAATCCATCATCGAGAGCTACAAGACTGGCCGCGGCGGGTTCCGGGTCCGAGCCAAATGGGAGACGGAGGATCTTGGCCGCGGCGGCTACCAGATCGTCGTCACCGAAATTCCCTATCAGGTACAGAAGTCACGGCTGATCGAGAAGATCGCCGAACTGCTCCTCGCCCGCAAGCTGCCGCTGCTGGAAGACGTGCGCGACGAATCTGCCGAGGATGTACGTGTCGTTCTCGTACCGAAGAGCCGTTCTGTCGACGCGACCCTGCTGATGGAATCGCTGTTCAGGCTGACCGACCTGGAGAACCGGTTCCCGCTCAACATGAACGTCCTGTCCATGGGCAAGGTGCCCCGTGTGATGGGCCTCAACGAGGTTCTGCTGGAGTGGCTCCAGCATCGCAAGGAGGTGCTGGTTCGCCGATCGAACTTCCGCCTTGCGGCCATCGAGCGTCGCCTGGAGATCCTCGGCGGGCTTCTGATCGCCTACCTCAATCTCGACGAGGTGATCCGGATTATCCGCGAGGAGGACGAGCCGAAAGCGGTGATGATGGCCCGTTGGGGTCTGACCGACACGCAGACCGAGGCGATCCTCAACATGCGCCTGCGTAACCTGCGCAAGCTGGAAGAATTCGAGATCCGCAAGGAATTCGATGAACTGACCAGGGAGAAGGCCGAGATCGAGGCGCTGCTCGCCTCCGACGAAAAGCTGTGGCAGGCAATTTCCTGGGAGATCCAGGAGGTGAAGAAGAAGTTTGCGAAGGCGACCGAACTCGGGCGCCGCCGGACCCAATTCGCCGACGCGCCAGCGGCTGATCTTGAAGCGATCCAGCAGGCGATGATTGAAAAGGAGCCGATCACTGTCGTGGTTTCCCAGAAGGGCTGGATCCGCGCCTTGAAGGGACACATCTCGGACACCGGCGGTCTGACTTTCAAGGAGGGGGATGGTCTGAAGCTCGCCTTCCCCGCGCAGACCACCGACAAGTTGCTGTTGGTCACGACGGGGGGCAAAGCCTACACGCTTGGCGCTGACAAGCTGCCTGGTGGACGGGGGCATGGAGAACCGGTCCGCATCATGGTCGACATGGAGAACGACCAGGACATCCTGACCGCTTTTGTGCACGATCCTTCGCGCAAGCTGATCATCGCCTCGGCCGCAGGAAATGGCTTCATCATCTCCGAAAGCGAGATGATCGCCAATACCCGCAAGGGCAAGCAGATCATGAACGTGGCGATGCCCGATGAGGCAAAGCTGGTCGTGCCGGTAAGCGGCGATCATGTCGCGGTCATAGGGGAGAATCGCAAGATGCTGGTCTTCCCGCTGGCGCAGATCCCGGAGATGACGCGCGGCAAGGGCGTGCGTCTGCAGCGCTACAAGGACGGCGGCATATCCGACATCAAGTGCTTCGCGCTGGCGGATGGGCTTTCTTGGGAAGACAGCGCTGGCCGCTCCTTCACGCGCACCAAGGACGATCTCCTCGAGTGGACGGGCGACCGCGCTTCAGCCGGCCGGGCTGTACCCAAGGGGTTTCCCAGAACCGGGCGTTTTTCGGGCTGAGTCCTGAGCACCAAGCCGTCATCGCCATCGAGAGCGCATCACGCCGCCTGCCATGGAGGGCGGAGTGATGCGCCTCTCTGTACCATAATCAGCAGTTGCGGGGCTGTTCACCAGTGGTGGTGTTGCCGGTATTGGCTGAGTTGTTTGCCGTGCTCGGCTCTGAGGTTGGGATATTCGGGGCGCAGTTCGTGCTGCTGGTCGAGCTTCCATCGCTCGAAGAGCTGGTCGAACCGGAATCTGAGGAGCCGCCCGACGAACCGCTCGAGCTGTTGCTCGAATCGGAGTTCGTGGAGCCGCCGGCATCACCGGAGCCGCTCTGAGCCATCGCCGATGTCGCAAGACCGAGCGACAGCGCGGTAACTGTTAGCAACTTCACAATCATTCTTTCCTCCTTGGTATTGATCATCAACGAGGCTCTAACGACATGTTGATGATAATGTTCCTGAAGGTCGGTACGGCACGGAGGTGCGCGGGAACGGCCGGATTGTCTACCGACCGAGCGTTCCCTGGTTCACGGCGACGGAGGTGTCGCGGTCGCCCTGGTGATCTGCCGGGCCGCCGGCCGCAGCCGCCATCCTGAATGGGCAATCAGTGCCAGAACAAGGACCGACCCACCGGCGAGCGCACGTGCCGTCGGGGTCTCGGCGAAGATCAACCACACCCAGACCGGCGCCAGGATGGTTTCGAGCAGGTAGAACATGCCGACTTCCGGCCCGGTCAGGTACCGTGGTCCGGTGGCAAGGCACCAGAAGGCAAGCGGGATCATCAACGCCCCGTCGAGGATGATCCAAAAGGGCGCCTCGACGGAAAAACCTTTCACTGCTACGACACCGCAACCCGCCAGCGCCGGCAGAATGGCCGCGACAAGGGGCATGAGGCCCATGTCCCGTCCGGTCTTCCGGCTGATGGTGATGGCGCCGGCAAGAAGCGCGGCCGTCGCGAGCGCGAGACAATCCCCGAACAGGCCGCCAGCAGAAAGGCCTCCCGAGACGATCAGCGCAACGCCTGCAACCATCACGGCCATGGTCACCACTGTGGAGGCGGAGGGGATCTCCTTGAGAGCAAGCCATCCGAAAAGCGCCGCGAACATCGGTGTGAAGGCTACGATGAAGACGACATTCGCGGTGGCCGTATGGAACACCGCACCCAGGAATGTCATACTCGACAAGCCGTAGCACAGGGCGGCGATGAGGCCGGCCTTTCCGGGGACGAGGGACGGGCGGTTGGCAGGCGACAGGTGTCGCAACAGCAGCCACAGGATAAGTCCCGCAACGAGGGTGGTGGTGCTGCGCAAGGCTATCGTCGACCAGAGTTCACCCTGGCCCAGCCGGACGAGCGGGACGTCGAAGGAGAGGGCGAGCCCCCCGATGGTGGTGAGCACCAGGCCTTTCTTGTGATCGTTCATGGACGAAATCAGGAGTCTGAGGGGGGAACGAAGAGTTCCCATCCGCGAGAGGTCAGGTGCTCCTGTGGCTGGAAGCGTGTTTTGTAGCCCATCTTGGCCGAGCCCTTGACCCAGTAGCCGAGATAAACGTGAGGCAGGCCGAGAGTCTTCGTCCGATTGATGTGATCGAGGATCATGAAGGTTCCGAGCGAGCGCTTGTCGAACTCTGGATTGAAGAACGAATAGACCATCGAGAGCCCGTCGCTCATCATGTCGGTCAGGGCGACGGCGAGCAGTTCTCCCTTTGCTTCGGTGCTGATTCCCGAACCTGGTTCCCGCCGCCGATATTCGATCAGACGCGTGTTGACATGCGTGTCCTCGACCATGATTGCGTAGTCGAGGGCCGACATATCGGACATGCCGCCCCGCTGGTGCCGGTCATCGAGATATCGGCGAAACAGCGAAAATTGCTCGGTGGAGGGTTGTGCCGGATAAAGCGTCGACACGATATCGCTATTGACGGCAAGGACCCTCCGCATCGAGCGGTTCGGCCTGAACTGGTCGACAAGGATGCGAACGGAGATGCAGGCGCGACAGGATTCGCACGCGGGCCGATAGGCGATGTTCTGCGACCTTCTGAACCCCCCTTGGGTCAGAAGATCATTCATCTCTGCAGCCCGCGGGCCGACCAGGTGAGTGAAGACCTTGCGCTCGAGTTCACCTGGCAGATAAGGACACACTGCCGGAG
>JAEYTV010000543.1 GCA_023433855.1 Pseudomonadota bacterium
GATCGGTATAACCCAGACGGACAATCCGCCCCGTCATCTGGTACTGGGTGCTCTCGCCTACGACAACGTGACCAAGAAGCTCAAGGAGCGGCTGTCGCAGATCGAGGCGCTGAAAGACACGAGCCTCGCAGCCGATTTCCCCCAGTAGCGCAGGAACGGCGAGCAAAGCCGCGCGCCGCTGGCCCGTTGCGTCCTGCTGGCAGGCATCCTATTTCAACTCGGGGAACAATTGCGTAAACAAACGCCTCGATTGGATAGTGGAAGCGATGACCGACCTTAAGCTGCTAGCTCTGGATGCCGACGATCTCGGCATTATCTCCGCCCACATGCAGGATGCCGTCTTCAAGGTCGGCGACGTTCGCTGGTCGCCGGGCGAAAAGACGCTGTCGCTGGCAGCAAACCGCTTCGTATGGGAAGTGGCCGGCAAGAAGCGCAAGGGATATGAACGTCGTCGCTCCGGATTGGTGTTCAAGCGTGTGGAGACCGTTCGCTCCACCGGAATCGATCGCAACAGCAAGGACGAGGTGCTCTCACTCCTCGCAATCACCTTCGCCCAGAAGGGGGAAGGTCCCGAAGGCACGGTGGAGCTGGTTCTTTCCGGGGGGTCGACCATAGCACTCGACGTCGAATGCATAGAAGTAGCTCTTGCAGATGTCGGCGGCGCGTGGGAAACCGCATCGAGACCCCGCCATCCTTGACGGGGAGGTCGGTATCTTCGAGAAGGAATTCCCGCATGGCAATCTGGCTTGAACAGACATCGCAGGGCTTCGAGGCCGATTTCGCCGCGTTTCTTTCGACCAAGCGCGAAGTGTCCCAAGACGTCAATGCCGTCGTCGCCGCCATCATCGAGGACGTGCGCGCGCGAGGCGATGCTGCACTGGTTGACTATTCGCGACGCTTCGATGGCGTTGACCTGGCTGAAGCCGGAATCCGGGTGACGGAGGCCGAGATCGATGCTGCAGTAGCGCAAACGGAGCCGGCAGTGCTTGAGGCGCTGAAGTTCGCCGCCGAACGGATCGAGCGGCATCATGCTAGGCAGATGCCCAAGGACGACATCTACGAGGATGCGATCGGCGTTGGACTTGGCTCGCGGTGGACAGCGATCGATGCCGTGGGTCTCTACGTACCCGGGGGGACGGCGAGCTATCCGAGCTCGGTGCTCATGAATGCCGTGCCGGCCCGGGTCGCTGGCGTGCCGAGGGTGGTCATGGTCGTTCCTGCCGGCGGCGGAAAGATAAACCCTGCCGTTCTGGCAGCCGCGCGGATTGCCGAAGTAACGGAGATCTTCCGTATCGGGGGTGCGCAAGCAGTCGCGGCGCTAGCCTACGGAACCGAAACGATCCGGCCTGTGGCAAAGATCGTCGGGCCGGGCAACGCCTATGTCGCTGCAGCGAAGC
Source organism: Pseudomonadota bacterium (assembly GCA_023433855.1). Lineage (GTDB taxonomy): Bacteria > Pseudomonadota > Alphaproteobacteria > Rhizobiales > Rhizobiaceae > Neorhizobium. The sequence goes on from JAEYTV010000543.1 coordinate 1,398, forward strand.
GGCAGGTGTTCGGCACGGTCGGGATCGACATGATCGCTGGTCCCTCCGAAGTTCTGGTCATCGCCGACAGGAACAACAATCCGGATTGGCTGGCCGCCGACCTTCTCGCCCAGGCAGAACACGATCCAGGGGCCCAGGCCATCCTCGTCACCGACGACGCCGAGCTTGGCCGCGCGGTCGAGGCTGCCGTGGAGCGGCAGTTGAAAACGCTTTCGCGCTCCGAGACCGCAGCGGCGAGCTGGCGGGACTACGGCGCGATCATCGTGGTGCCTGAGTTGAAGGACGCATTGCCTCTTGCGAACCGGATTGCCGCCGAACATCTCGAGCTCGCCGTGGACGATCCGGACGCCCTCCTGCCGCAGATCCGCAATGCAGGGGCGATCTTCATCGGCTCCCACACGCCGGAGGTGATCGGCGACTATGTCGGCGGCTCCAACCATGTCCTGCCGACGGCTCGCTCCGCGCGGTTTTCCTCCGGGCTGACGGTGCTTGATTTCGTCAAGCGTACCTCGATCCTCCGCCTTGGAGCAGCGCAGCTCCGCCAGCTTGCTCCGGCAGCGATCACGCTCGCGCGTTCCGAAGGCCTCGATGCCCATGCCCGCTCCGTCGCAATCCGCCTGAATGACGGAGGTTAATGGATGGGGGGAAAGGACTTCCGGCTTGCGGATGTCATTCTGGACGGCTCCATCGGGCGCTCGACGCCAGACGTCGAACACGAACGGGCGGTCGCCATCTTCGACCTCGTCGAGGAAAACTCCTTCGAGCCGGTAGGTCACGCAGGCGGTCCATACAAGCTCACCCTCTCTCTGGTAGATTCCAAACTGGTGCTCGGGATCACCACGGAAAAGGGGGACGATGTCGCAACCCACATCCTTTCGCTGACGCCATTCAGGCGGATCATCAAGGACTACTTCATGATCTGCGAGAGCTATTACGAAGCCATCCGGTCTTCGACGCCGAGCCGCATCGAGGCGATCGACATGGGCAGGCGCGGCATACACAACGAAGGCTCGCAGACCTTGCTGGATCGGCTGGACGGTAAGATCAGGGTCGATTTCGACACCGCCAGGAGGCTGTTCACCCTCGTTTGCGTGCTCTACTGGCGCGGTTGAGCATGGAACGGTTGACCGACCCCGAGCAGAGCGGCAAGAAGCCGGCAGCCGTCCTCTTCATGTGCGGTTTCAATGCCATTCGTTCTCCCATGGCCGAAGCCATTGCAAAGCGCCTCCTGCCACCCGATATCTATGTGCAGTCGGCCGGTGTCCGTTCCGGCGAGCGTGATCCCTTCGTGGATGTGGTTCTGGATGAGGTCGGTCTCTCCATCGGCCGGCACCAGCCCCGGACGATGGATGACTTGGAAGATGATTATTTCGACCTCATTGTCACGCTGACGCCGGAAGCACATCATGCCGCATTGGAGCTTACTCGCACCAACGCCGTTGAGGTCGTTTATTGGCCGACGATGGATCCGACTGCGGCCGCCGGTACCCGCGATCAGATGCTGGATGCCTATCGGGAGGTTCGCGATCATCTCTGGAACCTGATCCAGGAGCGTCTGGCGGGGCGAAGCGGACATCCTGCGGAGACCGCGTAGAGAGTGCAAATAGCGAGAAAGCAAGGTTCACAAAGCCGACACGATTGTGTAGTTTCCGCCCAAATTTCCGGGGCGAGCGGCTCCATCCGGCTGCACCTGCATCAAACATAGAAAGAAAACCAGTAGATGGCTAAAGAAGAAGTCCTTGAATTCCCGGGCGTCGTCACCGAATTGCTGCCCAACGCAACCTTTCGGGTGAAGCTTGAAAATGAACACGAGATTATTGCTCATACCGCTGGCCGCATGCGCAAGAACCGCATCCGCGTTCTCGCCGGCGACAAGGTGCTCGTCGAAATGACCCCCTACGACCTCACCAAGGGGCGTATCACCTACCGCTTCAAATAAATTCTCTCCCTTGCGGCGGTCCTTATGGCACTGGAACAAAAGCTGATCTTGGCATCCGGTTCTCCGCGCCGCCTTGATCTTCTCAATCAGGCGGGTATCCAGCCCAGCCGGCTGATGCCGATGGATATCGACGAAACACCGAAGAGATCCGAGCATCCGCGGTCACTCGCACGCCGGCTTTCCGGAGAAAAGGCCGAAGCCGCCTATGCCGCGATCAAGGGTGATCCCGCGTGGCAGCACAGCTATGTGCTGTCGGCAGATACGGTGGTGGCCGTGGGGCGCCGCATCCTGGAAAAGACCGAGTATACCGAGGAAGCCTCCGCCGCCCTGCATCTTCTATCGGGCCGGGGCCACTGGGTTTACACCGGCATCTGCCTGGTGACGCCGGGCGGGCAGTTCCGCCAGAAGGTCGTGCAGACGAAGGTCCGCTTCAAGCGGCTCTCTCCCATTGAGATCGAAGGCTACATCGCGTCCGGGCAATGGCGCGGCAAGGCTGGCGCTTACGCGATCCAGGGTATTGCCGGTTCGTTCGTGCAGAAGCTCGTGGGGTCCTACACCAATGTCGTCGGCCTTCCTCTCTACGAGGTGACCTCGTTGTTGGCAGGCGAAGGATTCGATGTGGCGGCGGCGTGGCCCGACGGTTGATGATCCGGGCTGTGCGATCATCGGGCTGAGCCTGATACCTCGCGACGGAAAGGAGTGTTCACATCATGGCAGATCACCCGATCAGGACGGGCGGCAAGGTCGAGCCGCTCAGGAAGGCCAGACCGTGCCCAGAATGCGGCAAACCCTCGTCGCGTGAGGATTATCCCTTCTGTTCCGACCGATGCCGTACCCTCGACCTTTCGCGTTGGCTGAAGGGCTCCTATGCCATTCCCGTTGCCGACGATGAGGCAAAGGCGGACGGGTCCGACGAACGCGAGTGAGGGCATTTTTCATCGACGCCTCCTTGAAACTGCGTTCGCCTGCTTGCCGACCGCAGACGCGCTTTCACGGCCCGGATCGGGCGGGCGACGGCGCATCTGGACAGCTGACGGATTGCAGGGGCCGCGCGAGCACCATCAAGGTCGTTCGGGCTTCGGCCGGATTGTTGATGTCGAACAAACATGTCAAAAAAGTCGAGGGGGGCGCTGGACATGGCCGAACAAGATGTTATAACCCGCTCGCTTCCGGGGGAGACGCCCCCGCCGGCCTTGCCGGAGGGCGGATGACGCCCCGATGCCCGGATAGCTCAGTTGGTAGAGCAGCGGATTGAAAATCCGCGTGTCGGTGGTTCAAATCCGCCTCCGGGCACCATTTTTCTGCAATAATATCAATAAGTTACAGTGTGGTGCGGCAACTAACGCGCTGTAGCTTCAGGTGTCTACGACGGCTTATACCGTTTCCATACCGTTTTCGTTTTCATCAGGCGGTATCAGCGTTTGTCCACGGACTGGGCGCTTCAAGTCATACCGCTTTCTATACCGTTGAGTGCGATGGGGGGATTCGAACCTCCGTACCTTCCTCGTCAGCATGCTCTCCGCGGGTCTAACGATCGCGGCTCTCGGCTGGGGCTCGCTCATCCATCGAGCTTCATCGCCCTAAAATTCTGTTCCGGGTAGCTGCAAGATTCGATGTCGACCTCGCTCTAATCGCCGGCTACTCTCCTCGCCATGACACAAGACCCCGACCAAATCGCCGCCCGCCGCCGTAAGCTCGCCGCCAACAAGGAAAGAATGGCCGCGCGCTGGCTCCAGGCCGAGATCGACGTCGCCGTCCGCGAACTTGCACTGCTCAATCCGACAATCCACTGACGAGGCCGACATGGGCATTACAGTCTACGCTTACGAGGTCCACCCTGGCGTCTCTCGACCGAGCGGGTTCTCGAACTCGGTTGAGGAGGCCCTTCGTGAGCTTCGCCTTGTTCGCGAGGAGATGTTGCTCGAGGACGACATTAAGGAGCTGCCGTCCTCGCACGTGTACGCCTACGATCTGTACCGCCCGGATCTCGAACAACTCCTGTCCGTCCTCAACGCAGATGCCGAACTCGGTGACCTCATCCTCACTGGAAAGCGCGTCGTCCTTGAGGAGCCGCAGGGAACCTCCTGATGCTCGACCCCGAGTACGATACAGTCCGAGACTGGTTGCGCATGCGATGGATCCCCGGAGATCCGTCTGGCGACGACATTGTGCGGTACGATGACTACCTGGCTCTCTCTGACGAAGAAAGATCATCAGCGATCCGTGAGATGTCTGACCGGGACGCTGAGTTCTACATCGAACTCGAAACCGCGCGGGCGCTGTACGTCGATCCCGTCGACCGCGAGAGCGGCATCACCGAAGCCAAAGTCGCACGGTATGAACGGTATCGGTGGGATACTCCAGACTCCGCTTGACTCTCCAGGCAGCAAGAACAAAATAGGAACGAAATCCGTTGACGGTGGATATCATTCCTAGGAGGTCTCTCATGCCGGAACAGCTCGCTCTCGATATCCCGGAAGAAGAAACTGTCACCCAGTCATCGCCTGAGGTCGATTTCGCGGTGTCTGTACTCGCTGCTTTCGGCGGTGACGCGCTTGCCGCGATCCGAAATCTGCTCTTGGACGCCGATTTCTTGCGCGACCAGCTCTACACCGCGTCCTGCATCATGAGTGCTGGGATGGCGCGCGGATGGAAGCCCCGATACGAGCGGCCATGAAGCACCGCCGCGGCATCGATCTGATGGGTGCCGGCAGCGACACAGGCTACATCGTCGGCGAAGGCGGCCGCAGATCCTCAGATCTGGATCTCTACCCCACGCTTGATGTCCTTCCCGAATGGTACGCTCTGGTCGGCTACTGCCCCCGCTGCCGAAGGTACGGCCAGATCCAGCGCCGGGATGTCCGCATTGTCCTCGGCGTCAAGGCAATACGCTCCCGGATCCAGCCGCTCTTGAGGTGCACGCGCTGCCGAGAGAAGTCCGGCAACTCGCTCTCAGTGCGCAAGCTTCCGAGATAACGGACGGATCCGTTTCCACGGTCGCGATCTCTTTACCTTTCCACGACTTCTGGGGCTCACAAGCGATTCGGGTCCGTCTAGTGTCGCTCCCGGACAAAGAAGGAGTGCTGCGTATGACGATGTTCACCTCGAAAGACCCCGCCGGACGCGCCGCAGGCGAGCTTGCCCTGCTGACCTATGGCATCGTGGCCTCCATGCAGTCCGCGCACGCCGCAGGCAAGCAAGCAGCCGAAGAGCGCCGCGAGAAGCGCGCGGCATATCGTTATGCATGCGAACTTGCGGAAGCTCGCGGCCGCGCAGACGAGCTTGGTCGCGTGGCAATCCGCGCCGTCCGGCACGTGGCGTCTCTCGAAGCCGAGGTTCGTCGTCTCCGTGTCGCGCTCTCCCAGCGCCAGGCGCACATCGACCGCCAGAGGAGCGTAGCACGATGAGCCGAGATCTCTCTGACGCAGGCCTCGTCGCCGCGTACGGGGACATCATGCACGAGATCCCTGAGCTTTTCGAAGCCATCCGGCGCTATGAAATGCAAAACCGCCCAGTGCGGAACATGGGCGGTTTCAGGATCGGAGCCGACTGTGTGTCAGTGGACTGTGCTGACGGGCACGTATCTCGGATTCGCGTTCGGCATCCCGGGAGCATGGAATAGCTCTCTGTAGCGCGCTGCCACGAAAGCCCTCTTCTGTTCTTCCTCGTCCTCCACGGTCGGGATCCTGAGGATCTCGGCCGTTGTCGTGTCCGGCGACGGCTGCACGAAGATCGGCTTCACTG
>JAEYTV010000644.1 GCA_023433855.1 Pseudomonadota bacterium
CTCCAATACTCATCTATCTTCGCTTGGTCCTTGCGAACCTCCAGCCTGCCGGCGAGGCATGCATGATAGTCGTGGCTCTTGCCAACCACGCAGAAATGCGCCTTGGCGCCCCCGCCGACCGCCCGCACCAGATCCGTGTCCGCCTTGGTGAAGAACCAGATCGTGCTCGTCTTGCGGTCCGCATGGGGGGCCATGGGCTGGAAATGCATGTGCGAACCTTCGATACCGAGCATGCCGGCATGAATGTCATCGATCTCGTCCCAGAGCTGGCGTTCCGGTGCTTCTTTAGCTTCGGTGAGGCTTGCCATAGGCTGTCTCCTTGTTTCGTTTGCTCGGCGAAACAACGGCAAGCGTTGGGCTTTGTTCCGGACCCTGCTGCCTGCAAAAGGGGCGCTTCCTGCCTCGAAATCCCTTGAATGGCCAAAACTTCGAAATTATAAGGCGGCCATTCCAAAGAAGCTAAAGCGTCAGGGGTGCCATGGCTGGCCATTCACAGTTCAAAAACATCATGCACCGCAAGGGTCGTCAGGACTCGATCCGATCCAAGCTGTTCTCCAAGCTTGCACGCGAAATTACCGTGGCCGCAAAGTCAGGTCTGCCCGACCCGACCATGAATGCAGCGCTTCGCCTGGCCGTTCAGAACGCCAAGGCGCAGTCGATGCCGAAGGACAACATCGACCGCGCAATCAAGAAAGCCTCGGGTGCAGACGCCGAGACTTATGATTCGGTTCGTTACGAAGGATATGGTCCGGGTGGTACTGCGATCATCGTGGAGGCGCTGACCGACACCCGCAACCGCACGGCCTCGAACGTCCGTTCGATCTTCACCAAGGCGGGTGGTGCGCTTGGCGAGACCGGATCAGTCTCCTTCTCCTTCGACCATGTCGGTGAGATCGTCTACAAGCCTTCTGCTGGGGACGCTGACAAGGTGATGGAAGCCGCGATCGAGGCGGGTGCGGACGACGTGATGTCCGACGAGAACGGGCACACGATCATCTGCGCTTTCGAAAGCCTCGGCGAAGTATCGAAGGCCCTGGAAGCAACCCTTGGCGAAGCCGATTCCGTCAAGACCATCTGGAGGCCGCAGAACACGATCGAGGTCGACGAGGAGAAGGCTCACTCGCTCATCAGGCTGATCGACAACCTCGAGGACGACGACGACGTTCAGAACGTCTATTCGAACTTCGAAGTATCCGACGAGGTCATGGCGAAGCTCTCCGCCTGACATCAGCTATTCAACAGGACGAACGGGCCGGCTAGCGGCCCGTTTTTCGTTCAGCCTTGCACCTTCTGCATCATCGGCAGCGTCGCGAAAAGTTCCACCGAACGCAGCCGTGCATCAACGTCATGGACTGGCATCGAGATAATCAGTTCGTCCGCCGTCGTTTCAGCCAGGAATTCCCGAAGCTTCGCCTCGATCGTAGATACCGAGCCGACGGCAGCATAGCGCAGGGTGTGTTCCACGCTCATCCGCTCCATGGGGCTCCAGAGGCCTTCCATGCTGTCGACCGGCCTTGGGAAGGGGGTGCGCACATTCTTGCGCAGGTTCACGAACTGTTGTTGCGAGGATGTGAAAAGACGTTGGGCTTCCATATCGGTTTGCGCCGCAACGCCCATGACGCCGACCATCACGTAAGGCTTCTCAAGCTGGAGAGAGGGCTGGAATCGTTCCCGGTAGATGGCGATCGCGTCCAGCAGCATGTCAGGCGCAAAATGCGACGCGAATGCGTAAGGCAAGCCAAGGGCGGCCGCCAGATGGGCACTATAGAGGCTGGAACCCAGCAACCAGAGCGGCACATTCGCTTCCATGCCGGGCACGGCAAGCAGCGACTGCCCTTCGTCCGGCTTGCCCAGGAGTTTTTGCAGTTCCAGGATGTCGTGCGGGAAATTCTCGGCGCCGGCCTCCAGGTTGCGCCGCAGTGCTGCGGCGGTACGCATATCCGTTCCAGGAGCCCGGCCGAGCCCCAGATCGACGCGTCCCGGAAGCAGCGCTTCGAGCGTGCCGAACTGTTCGGCGATCACGAGCGGAGAATGATTGGGGAGCATGATGCCGCCGGAACCGACCCGGATGCTCCGTGTCGCCGCTCCGACATGCAAGATGACGAGTGAGGTTGCGGCGCTCGCAATACCCGGCATGCCATGGTGTTCGGCCAGCCAGACGCGCTTGTAACCTTCCTCCTCGGCCTTGATCGCCAACCGGCGGGACTGGTCGAGCGCATCGCGCACCGTATAGCCTTCACCGATCGGCGAAAGATCGAGAATAGAAAAGGGGATCATCGGCAGGTCCTGGACGGCTGATTAGAGTGTCACACCTATCTAGGAAGCCAAGTGCGGGAATGCGACCCCGATTTTGCCGAGGTCGCACACGCCTATGATTTTACGAGCCGCAGATGAGAAGCTCGTCCGCCCGGATCGGCAGGGGACGGATCATGCGGAGGTTCGGTGATGACGGTGACCGGAGTAAACCGGCTCGCCTTATGGTCGATGTCGGCGATCTGCCTGTCCATGCGGTCCAGCAGCAAGGCCGCGATGTCGCCCTTCAATCTCGCCCCGTGGCGGGAGCGGGTCATTTCTGCCAGTGTCTCGCAGTGAGATGCTGCGGCTCCCGCATGGTCGTCGGCGTTCTGCATCAGTGCTGCGAGGTGGTCACCGAGGGATTCGAGATAGAGACCGAGGGCCTCCAGTTCGCGCCCTATCTGGGCCGTTGTTGCGGACAGCTCCCCAAGTTCGGCGCCTTGCGACCGTTGGTCCGGACGTTTTTCCATCCTTGAGATGACATCGAGCGCTGCCGCGACCGCTTCCTTCGGACGTCGGAGATCCTCTCTCGCCCTGTCGGCAATAATAGCGGCGTGCCGCGAACCGGCCTTCAGCGTTTCAAAGCCCTGAGCCAGCGCACGGCTGTCGGCAGTGGTCCTGGAGAGATGGTCGGTATGCTCACGGTCTTTCCTACCCGCATCCGTGAGGCTGTCGCGCAGCGAGGCGGAATCTTCCCGCAGAAGACGGGCGCCGCCCAGTACCGAATCAATGGCGCCATTCAGTCCGGAAAGACCACGGTTGAAGTCCCGGCGCATACCCTCCCACTGGATAGGAAAAGGGGTGTCGATCCCCGTGGTGAGCCCTCCGGAGGCAAAGCGTCTCAGCCCGCCGTCCAGCGCGTTCACCACGACGCGCAGTTGCTGCAGTTCCATTTCATTCCGATCTCTATCCCGTATCATTCGGGCGGCTCCTTCACAGTTCGGCTTCCCCTTTCTGGCGGGCCAACGCGGTTAAAGAAAGGTGGTTGCTCGAATCCAGCCGGTTCTTCCCAAAAGCTTCCCGACATGGTTAACGGCGCTGGGCACCTTCTAAAGCCCCGTTCGGCAGCCATGCATGGAACCTAAGGCTGGAAAGCTGTAGGTTCGCGTCCATGACAAAGGCGATTCGCATCATAGGCATCGATCCGGGGCTGCGGCGCACGGGCTGGGGCATCATCGAGACAGTTGGCAACAGTCTACGGTTCGTTGCGTCGGGAACGGTGACCTCCGACGGGGACATGGATCTCGCATCCCGTCTGTGCCAGTTGCATGACGGGCTCGCCGACGTGGTTCACAGCTACCAACCCGACGAAGCCGCTGTCGAACAGACCTTCGTCAACAAGGATGCCGTTGCCACGCTGAAGCTCGGACAGGCGAGGGGAGTGGTCATGCTGGTGCCGGCCCGCGCCGGGCTGCCGGTCGCCGAATATGCTCCGAACGCGGTCAAGAAATCGGTGATCGGGGTCGGCCATGGTGAAAAGCAGCAAATCCACATGATGCTGAAGATCCTGATGCCGAAAGCGGAGTTCAAGGGCAACGACGCGGCCGACGCGCTGGCGATTGCTATTTGCCACGCTCATAACCGAGGCGGCCAGCGTATGCGGCAGGCCCTTGCTGGCTGATGTGTTCTTGACTTGTTCTCTTGGGGTTTGTAGGTAAGATCTCAGAGGTATTACATGCGCGTGACGGAAAAAGGCCAGGTTACAAACCCCAAGAATGGCCGCTCCACTCCAGGTATGATTGGTCATCGGCGCGGCTGGAAGCTGCGCGTTTTGAAGGTCCGCTGTTGATCAATCCGCTGATATACGCGGAGATGGCCGCCGGCTACGCGACCGCCATCAAGTTGGATGGCCCTCGCTTCCGGGATCTTCAGGCGGGAGGAACTTCCGTGGGATATGGCTTATGCGGCGGGTCAAGCCTTCCTGCAGTATCGCTGTTCAGGTGGCGACAAACGCTCTTCGTTGGCGGATTTTTATATAGGCGCTCATGCGATGGTGAAGGGGTACAAGCTGCTAAGCCGCGACGCCGCCCGATACCGCACCTGTTTTCCTCTGGTCTACCTGGTCTCTCCCGAGACCCACCCCTTGTAGCAACTTCTCGCAGGCACATTCCATGATCGGCAAGCTCAAAGGCACAATCGATGAGATCGGCGACGACCACGTCCTCATTGACGTGCACGGCGTCTGCTACGAGGTGTTCTGCTCCTCGCGGGTGCTGTCTCGCATAGGATCGGTCGGCGAGGCGGCCGTGCTGTTCATCGAAACATATGTGCGTGAGGACCAGTTCAAGCTGTTCGGTTTCGTGACGGCTCTGGAGCGGGAATGGTTCAACCTGCTGCAGAGTGTGCAGGGGGTCGGCGCTAAGGTGGCGCTGGCGGTTCTGTCGACCCTCACGCCGGCTGAGCTTGCCAACGCGATCGCGTTGCAGGACAAGGCAGCCGTGTCGCGTGCGCCGGGAGTGGGACCAAAGGTCGCTGTGCGTATCGTGACGGAATTGAAGAACAAGGCGCCGGCCTTTGCTGGGGAGGGAACCGGCAACATCGGTCTTAAGCAAGAGATTGGCGAAGGCGTGGCCTCCGCTCCGGTTGCCGATGCGGTTTCTGCGCTCACCAATCTGGGCTATTCCCGTGACCAGGCTGCAAATGCGGTTGCGGCGGCCCTCAAGAACGGGGGCGAGGGAAGCGACAGCGCCAAGCTTATCCGTCTCGGGCTACGGGAACTGGCGCGATAGGTCGATCGTGGCTGCAAATGCCGCACGGCTCGTATATGACGGAAAGCAGCAATTTGAGCGGAACGCCACATGAATGAACCCTCCCGCCTCATCTCGCCGGAAAAGCGGGGCGAAGATCTCGATGCAACGTTGCGACCGCAGTCGCTGGACGAGTTTACCGGACAGGCGGAGGCACGTGCCAATCTGAAAGTCTTCATCGAGGCCGCCAAGGGACGAGGCGAGGCGCTCGATCACGTGCTTTTCGTCGGTCCTCCCGGGCTCGGCAAGACCACTCTTGCCCAGATCATGGCCAAGGAACTCGGGGTCAACTTCCGCTCCACCTCAGGCCCGGTGATCGCGAAGGCAGGCGATCTGGCAGCGCTGCTCACGAACCTTGAAGAGCGGGACGTGCTGTTCATCGACGAGATCCATCGTCTCAATCCGGCGGTCGAGGAAATCCTCTATCCCGCGATGGAGGATTTCCAGCTCGACCTCATCATCGGCGAGGGCCCCGCTGCCCGGTCGGTAAAGATCGACCTGTCGAAGTTCACGCTGGTCGCGGCCACGACGCGCCTGGGGCTTCTGACCACGCCCCTCCGCGACCGGTTTGGCATTCCCGTGCGTTTGTCCTTCTACACGGTCGAGGAACTGGAACTGATTGTTCGGCGTGGTGCCCGGCTCATGGGACTGCCGATGACCGAGGAAGGTGCCCGGGAGATCGCCAGGCGCGCGCGCGGGACACCGCGGATCGCCGGCCGGCTGCTGCGGCGCGTGCGCGACTTTGCGGAGGTTGCGAAGGCCGAATCCGTGACACGCAAGATTGCCGACGAAGCGTTGACGCGCCTTCTTGTCGACGATGCGGGTCTGGATCAGCTCGACAAACGCTATCTCAACATGATCGCCGTCAATTTTGCAGGTGGTCCGGTCGGCATCGAGACGATTGCTGCCGGCTTGTCTGAGCCGCGCGACGCCATTGAGGACATCATCGAGCCCTACATGATCCAGCAAGGGTTTATCCAGCGCACGCCTCGGGGCCGGGTCCTCACGGCAACTGCCTGGAAGCATCTGGGGCTGCAACCCCCCAAGGATCTGGAGGCCGCACAGTTCCGGCTCTTCACCGAGGGTGATTGAGTGATCACCCGTCGTCGCCTGCTGAGGACCGTCGGCGCAGGCGTGATGGCTATGTTCGGACTGGCAGGTTATGCGTTGGCAGAGCCGTTTGTCCGACTGCGGACGGTGCGCTATGCACTCGTGCCGCCGGACTGGCCACCAGGATTGAAGCTTCGCATCGTTGTGCTGGCGGATATCCACGCCTGCAATCCGTGGATGACGGCGGGCCGAATACGGGCCATCTGCGAGCAGGCCAACGCTCTCGAACCGGACATTTTCCTGCTGCTCGGCGACTATGTTTCCGGCATGCGTCTCTCCTATGGAGACGTGGCGGCGGACGACTGGGCCCAGGCTCTCTCCAGCTTGAACGCGCCGCTTGGAGTGCATGCGGTGCTGGGCAACCACGACTGGTGGCAGGACCGGAGGATCCAGGAGGAAGGAATCGGCCACCCCTTCGCCCGTCAAGCTCTCGAGGCTACGGGCATACCGGTCTACAGCAACCGCGCAGCGCGACTGATTAAGGATGGACAACCGTTCTGGATTGCCGGGATCGAGGATCAACTCGCCATTCTTGGGAACCGGAAGCTCGGACGTCGCGCGAGAGGAGAGGATGACCTTGCCGGCACTTTGGCGCAGGTGACAGACGACGCGCCGGTTGTCCTCATGGCCCATGAGCCGGACATCTTCCCACAGGTGCCTGCTCGGGTTTCGCTGACGGTGTGCGGTCACACGCATGGGGGGCAGGTGCGGCTGTTTGGCTATGCTCCGGTGGTTCCGTCGCGCTATGGCGACCGCTATGTCTACGGGCATGTCCGGGAAGAGGGACGAGACCTGATCATCTCCGGTGGGCTTGGCTGCTCCGGACTGCCGATCCGGTTTGGCGCTCCTCCGGAACTCGTGCTGGTCGACCTCGGCTGAGCAGTCCCGGCTGGGACGCGCGGACCGTCCTCACGGCCGTAACCGGGAACCTTGAGTCCCCGCCTGGGTTTCTCCCTCCGAAGGAGTAAGCCATGCAGAAGATCGCAATCGGTAATGAGGTCGAGTGGAAATGGGGCCGCGGCAACGGCGAGGGCCGTGTGAAACAGAAGTTCGCTCACGACGTCGAACGCACAATCAAGGGGACGACGGTCAAGCGCCGGGCGGATGAAAGGGAGCCTGCCTTCCTTGTCGAGCAGAAGGACGGCAATCACGTCCTCAAGAGCCGATCGGAGTTGAGGAAGACCGATGACTGACCAGGATTCTGCTAGGATTCCGCCCGTCGGCGTCTCGGAAGCCGCGGCAAAAGGCCTTGAACTGCGCGCCCGGCACCGCAAGGGAGGGACGACCGAGGGGATTGCCCGAGCCCGCGACCTGAAGAACCGGAAGCCGGTCGGCGACCGGACCATACGCAAGATGGTCAGCTACTTCACGCGTCACAAGGTCGATAAGCGCGCGGAGAACTTCGGGGACGGAGAAAATCCGTCGACGGGCTACATAGCCTGGCTCCTCTGGGGAGGTGACGCCGGACAGAAATGGGCCGAACAGCACAAGAAGACGCTCGAAAAGGAACGCGAGGAAGCAAGGATGCGACGCTTCAGGCAACCAGATCCGCAGAGCGCGCCAAACCCCTGACTGTCAGCTTCAAAAGCTCCGGTCCGCCCCCGCGCCAGCCCAGTGCCTCGATCCTGGCTGTCGACATGACGTTGATGTTGGCCCGGTCGGGAGCGGCCGCAGGCAGGTGGTGGGGGTGCGACGGCAGGCAGCTCAGGATCTCGCGCGTGTCCGTCAGGATGTCCGAGACATTAAAAACTGCGCCGCTGATCCTTGCGGCGTCGGCCTCGAGCATGAGGCGAACCGCAGCCGCAACGTCCCTGCCGTGGACTTCGGTGCCCGCCCGTGGCGGGACCGGATGACCGGAGCGGTACTGCGCAAGGAGAGCGTCCCATTTGTTTGGACGGAGATGCCCGTAAACCCCGGTGAGCCTCAGGCTTGAGGTTAGGAAGTCAGAGTTCGACAAGCCCGCCAGCGCGTGTTCGGCCTGGAGCTTGACTTCCCCATAGAGCGTTGGTGGAAAAAGGCGAAGGTCCTCGGTCAGGATCGAACCGGGCGGGACGCCATCGTAGACCGCTCGGCTGGAGAGGAAGACCGCGCGCCGGATACCGGCATCGCGGGCGGTTTCAAACAGCCGGATACTGCCCTGCAGGTTCAAGTGCCGGAAACCCAGCGGGTCGCTGCCTTCTCCACCTCTGTATCGGCCCGGAATGTGGTCGAAGGCGGCATGTACGAAGAAGTTGCAACCCGCGAATGCTGCAATCTGTCCGGCAGACGGATCAAGCGAAAGAGGAACAAACTCGACCGGCTTGGCGAAGAGGGTTCGTGGGGGAGGGGTACGCCCGCCGACCGCAACCTGGTAGCCCGCCCCTAGCAGTCCTTCAACGATGTAGCGACCGACGAGGCCCGCCCCGCCGGAAACCAGCACCTTCATACATGTGCTCCCGGTCCCGGAAGAGACATCAGGTCGGGCGCGTCGCGGTCGTGGTAGAAGGCGTGCCAGAGCTCGATCAGGATGCGGAATTCACCTGCCTTCGGATGATTCTTTTGCCAAGGCTTCTCGTAATGGTAGTGCAGTACGGCAATGCTTCGCCAATCCCACAAGCCCGGGAGATTGATCCATACATATTGAAGCATGTTCATGGTGAACGGCAATCCGTGCCAGTCTGGAAAGAAACTCTCGAGAAACGTCTGGTCAGTCCGGCGCCAGAAGACATCGTCCCGATCCAGGGCCTCCAGCATCCTGTCGAAGGTTTCGCAGCAAGGTCTCGCAACGAAGACCCCGGAATTCAGGCGACGGAAATCGGCGAGGCTTTCATAGACGTTAGGCGCGGCGGAAAATTCCGGATAATCGAAGAGCTTGTCGATGTTCCTGAGGACCAGTGCATCGGCGTCAAGGAAGACGATCTTCTGGTATTCTTTCAGTTGCCAGAGCCGCAGCTTGCAGAAATTGTCGAGCGGCGTGTGGAAAGACGGCTTGCGGCCCTTGGTGAAAGGAGCCGCACCGTGGAGGTTATCGCGCGCGTGCCTCTCGTTGAAGGAATCGGAAAGCGGCAGGTGGTCGACGCCAATCAGTATGCAACGAAGCGCAACAAGCGGTCCGAGATCGGCCTGCGGCACCGCTGCCGTATGAAGCACGACGATGTCGGCCGCTGTTCCTGTGCGAACGATCGAGCGCGCGAGGGCCGTGGCACCTTTGGCATAATCGCCGTTTGTCACCAAAGTGACGAACGCTCGCTTGAGTTCAGGAACTGCAGGGTATTCACCGGGTATTGGACCAATTGCCATGGACGTCACGAAACCGACTTGAGCCGCTTGCCTTCAGGGTCGCGCTCGACCTTGGCGGCAATGTCGCGCGTCCAAGCGGAAACCGCAGGAACGCGAGTTCGATCAACACGATAGGCGTATTTCTTCGCGACGTCTACGATCTCGCTCAAAAGACCCCCGCCGAGAGTTATCGGATCGAGGCCCAGGGCTAGAAACTTCTCGTTCTTGACGATTAGGTCGTTTTCGGTCGCCTCCTTGCGCGGGTTCGGCAGCCATGCGATCTCAGAGCCCGTCATCTCGGCAACCATCTTCGCCAGGTCGCGCACCCGGTGGGTCTCGGTCATCTGGTTGAAGATTTCGACGCGACTGCCGCGCAGGGGCGGGTTGTTCAATGCGATTTCGATGCAGCGGACCGAGTCCTGGATGTGAATGAATGCCCGCGTCTGCCCGCCGGTGCCGTGCACCGTCAACGGATACCCGATCGCGGCCTGGATGAGAAATCGATTCAAGACCGTCCCGTAATCTCCGTCGTAGTCGAATCTATTTATCAGTTGAGGATGGCGCCGGGTCTGCTCGGTGTGGGTGCCCCAGACGATGCCCTGGTGAAGGTCGGTCACGCGCAGCCCGTCGTTCTTGGCGTAAAACTGGAAGAGCAACTGATCCAGGCATTTGGTCATGTGGTAGATCGAACCCGGGTTTGCCGGGTACAGAATTTCCTGGGAAACCGTTCGGCCGTCCGGGATGTCTATGCCAACCGGCAGATAACCTTCCGGAATCGGGGCGCCTACGGTGGAGTAGCCATATACCCCCATGGTGCCCAGATGCACGAGATGAGCGTCGAGATCGAGTTCAACCAGTGCATTAAGAAGATGATGCGTCGCGTTGATGTTGTTGCTGACGGTGTAGTTCTTGTGCCGGTCGCTCTTCATGGAGTAAGGCGCGGCCCTCTGCTCGGCGAAGTGAACGATAGCATCGGGGCGGTGTTTGGCGAGCCAGGCTTTCAGGAGTTCATAGTCCTTGGCGAGGTCTATCAGGTGGAATTGGATGCGACGTCCAGTCTCCTGGTGCCAGATACGGGTGCGCTCCTGAATGGAATCCATCGGTGTCAGAGATTGAACGCCAAGTTCCGTGTCGATCCAGCGACGGGACAGATTGTCGAGAATATGGACGTCGTGACCTACCTCGGACAGATGAAGTGACGTCGGCCAACCGACGAAACCGTCGCCACCCAGGACTGCAATCTTCATAATATAGTCTCCGCTGGTGTTGGATGGATTTCCTGATAGGGAGAAAACATGGCAATCGTTCAAGCTGGTTCAATGTTCCAAGATTATCCAGCGGGCCGATAAGGTTTTTCCAAGGCAGGCTTCATGCAGAATTATGATATTTCGCTGGCAGGGGAACTGATTGACGGCGGCCACCGCCTGATCCAGCGGGTCTATTACGAAGACACGGATTTTTCCGGGCTCGTCTATCATGCCCGGTACCTGCATTTCCTGGAGCGGGGTCGAACTGATTATCTGCGTTGTCTCGGCTGCGAACAGAGCGCGCTACTCGCCGCGGACGAGGAAGGGCTTGTCTTCGTCGTCCACCGCATGGAGATCGATTTCAGGCAGCCCGCGCGGATGGACGATATCATGCTGATCCAGACCCTGACGGAAAAGGCCGGTGGTGCAAAGATGGTGCTCAATCAGGAGATCCGTCGCGGTGAGACGTTGCTCGTCGGTGCCAGGGTGGTGATCGCCGTCATCAACAGGCATGGTCGGCCTCGCCGACTCCCCGACTCCATCGCCGAGAAGTTCCGAGGCGGCGGTCGGGTGGCGGGGGCAAGCGCGGCGAGCAGCTAGGCTCCACCGCAATAGTGTTGGGAATCGGGGAGCTCCCAGCTTTCGCCGGTACGCTTGTTGGTCGTGCGATACTCGCGGCCGCGATCATCTCCGGGCGGGCAGTCGCCCGGAATGAAGACCAGGCACATGAGGACTTCATCGCCCGGCCGAGAGGAAAGAACGGCCGGCTCCCGCTCATAGGAAACCTGATAGCCGCCATTGGAAAACTCGACCGCCGTCCCCCAGTCGAACTCCTCGTCCGTCCAGGGATCCGTCCCGACACGTGGGTAGATTGCGCTGATGGTGGTCGATACGCATTGGGCCACTTGTTGCGGCAGTTCCCCTTGAGGGTAGCCGGCATCCGCGCGCACCAGCGAAAGAGCAAAAAAGATCATCCCGGGCCAACGCATCCGGCATCTCCCTCGAAGGTAACGTTCACAACCCTCCGCGCGTCGCAAAGCGGGCGAGTGCGCCGCCCGTCAGAGGTACTGCAAGCAACGTCTCTGACCGGCTAAGATAAACCCTTCGTTAACAATAATGATGTCTTACTGGTAACTGAGGAATTTGTGCAATGCACGCCTTCCTTTGACCAAAATTGAAAGCGAGAAGCCAAGCTGAAACTCAGGGCACCTTGGGATAAGGCGGGCGCATCCAGCGATCAACGATATTCTCGCGAGAGCGCGCTTTTGAACCCGCCCGGTCCTCCATGAGCCGGGCGTTTGGATTCGGGGATAGTAGATAGATGGAACACGAAGTTTTGGCGGCAGCGGCAAGCGACGTCAGCCTCTGGTCGCTGTTCATGCAGGCGGGTCTTGTCGTCAAGCTGGTCATGATTGGTCTCCTGGGAGCATCCGTGTGGACCTGGGCGATCGTCATCGATAAGTATCTGAGCTTCGGCCGCGCCAAGCGCCAGTTCGACCAGTTTGAGCAGGTATTCTGGTCGGGACAGTCACTTGAAGAACTGTACCGCACGCTGTCGGACCGCCAGAACAATGGCCTTGCATCCATCTTCGTCGCCGCCATGCGCGAATGGAAGAAGAGTTTCGAACGTGGAGCCAGGTCCCCCATCGGCCTGCAGATGCGCATCGACCGGGCGATGGACGTCACCATGGCACGAGAAAGCGAATCCTACGAAGCGCGTCTCGGATCGCTTGCGACCATCGGCTCTGCAGGTCCGTTCATCGGGCTGTTTGGAACGGTCGTCGGTATCATGACGTCGTTCCAGGCAATCGCAGGCTCGAAGTCGACGAACCTCGCCGTCGTCGCACCTGGCATCGCGGAAGCGCTGCTTGCAACGGCCATCGGGCTCGTGGCCGCCATCCCGGCGGTTATCGCCTACAATAAGTTCACGGCGGACGCGGGTAAACTGTCGGCGCGCATGGAAGCCTTCGCAGACGAGTTTTCCGCCATCCTTTCGCGTCAGATCGACGAGAAACTGCAGCCGCGACAGGCGGCACAGTAACCGCTCGAAGGAGTAAGACCTCATGGGTATGTCGGCTGGAGGGGCAAAGACATCGGCTGGTGGGCGTCGCAGGCGCGGCGGACGCCGGGGTAGTGCGATCAGCGAGATCAACGTGACGCCGCTCGTCGACGTGATGCTTGTGCTGCTCATCATCTTCATGGTGGCTGCTCCGATGATGACTGTCGGCGTGCCGATCGACCTGCCAGAGACCCAGGCCAAGGCGATGAACGCCGACACTCAGCCGATCACTGTCTCTGTCAATCCCCAGGGCGAGATCTATCTGCAGGAAACTCCAATCGGCATCGACGAGATCGTACCGAAGCTGCAAGCGATCGCCACCACCGGCTACAACGAACGCATCTATGTTCGCGGTGACACCACCGCTGCCTACGGCGTTGTCATGAAGGTGATGGCGCGTATCTCTGCGGCCGGTTACAAGAACCTCGGTCTTGTAACGCTGCAGGAACAGGAGAAGTGATCGCAGCGCCATGAAGGCTAGTCTCGGCACATCGCTGGTCATGCATACTCTGGTGCTCGGTGCGGCGCTGGTATCGCTCAGCGCGCCCGCCTCCTTTGAGGTCGCCGATGTCGAGGCGCTGCCGGTGGACATCATTCCGGTGGAGTCCATTACGCAGATGCAGCAGGGCGACAAGAAGGCCCCTCTGTCGGAAAGGCCATCCCCCAAGGAAACCAAGAACCAGAAGGTCGTTGACGGCGCCGAAAACGCCGGCGAGAACGATGTCGACCTGAAGAGCCCGCCAACGCCGGCGAAGAAACCCCTGCAGACGGAAGCTGCGGCGGCACCGAAGCCGGTCGAGCGGCCAATGCCCAATCCGACGCCAGAGCAGAACGAGGTGAAGGACATCGTTCCGGAGGAGACGGCTCCCAAACCGACCGAAGTCGCCGCCCTGCCGCAGCCGAAGCCGGAACCCGCCCCGAACCCAGCGCAGCCCGAACCTGCGCCAGCCTCCAAGCCTGAGCCGACGCCGGCGCCGGAGGAAGCGCAGTCCGAGGAAATCCCGCTTCCGGATTCCGTACCGCTGCCCGCCGCCAAGCCGAAGCCGGAGCCGCCGAAGGAACAGGCAAAGCCAGCCGAAAAACCGACCGAGAAAAAGCCGGACACTGCAAAGCCTACCGAGACCGCGAAGGCCAGCGAGAAACCGAGCGACAAGAAGGAAGGCAAGAAGCAGGAGACTGCAAAGTCCTCCTCTTCGAAGCAGAGCGACTTCAATGCTGACGAGATCGCAGCGCTGCTCAACAAGCAGGAGGCATCCGGCGGTGGCGCCAAGCGTTCGTCCAGCCCGGCTTCCACCGGCAGCACGAAACCATCCACGGGCGCCAAGCTCAGCCAGAGCGAGATGGATGCCCTACGCGGACAAATCCAGAAGAACTGGTCGGTGATTGCTGGGATCGAGGGCGCCGACGGGGTGCTGATACGGGTAACGATGAGGCTCGACCAGGCAGGCGAGATCATCGGCCAGCCTGAAGTGGAGGCCAGCGGCGGATCCGCGACGGCGCGCCGCACGCTACAACAAAGCGCCCTGCGCGCCGTTCTCAGATCGGCGCCGTTCCAGAACCTGCCTGCCGAGAAATACGACGCGTGGAGCGAAGTCGTCGTCAACTTCGATCCAAGCGAACTGCTTTGAAAGGCCTGAATACAATGATGAAACGTTCTTTCATCCGCCTCGTGGTCGCGCTTGCCGGCCTTGCCGCCATGTTCGTCGTGCCGGCACAGGCGCGCGTGGAAATCAACATCAACAAGGGCAATGTCGAACCTTTGCCGATCGCGATCACGGATTTCCTGTCGAACAATGACCTCGGGCCGCAGATATCCCAGGTGATTGCCGCAGACCTGCAGCGATCCGGCCTTTTCGCGCCCATCAACAAGACCGCCTTCATCGAGAAGATCACGGATCCCAATCGCGCCCCGCGCTTCGAGGACTGGAAGGTCATCAACGCTCAGGCGCTCGTCACGGGGCGGATCACGAGGGAGGGTGACGGCCGCCTTCGCGCGGAGTTCCGGCTGTGGGACACCTATGCCGGTCAGCAGATGACCGGCCAGCAGTTCTTCACCCAGCCGGAAAACTGGCGGCGGGTCGCCCACATCATCGCCGACGCCATCTACAAGCAGATCACCGGGGAAGACGGGTACTTCGATACCCGTGTTGTGTTCGTCTCCGAAAGCGGTCCGAAGAACGCGCGCCAGCGACAGCTCGCCATCATGGACCAAGACGGCTTCAACGTCCGCATGCTCACCAATGCCAAGGACATTGTCCTGACGCCGCGTTTCTCGCCGAGCCGCCAGGAAATCACCTACATGTCCTTCGAAGGGAACCAGCCGCGCGTCTACCTCCTTCAGCTCGAGACCGGGCAACGCGAAGTGGTCGGTAATTTCCCTGGGATGACCTTTTCGCCACGGTTCTCACCTGACGGTCAGAAGGTCATCATGAGCCTCCAGCAGGAAGGCAATTCGAACATCTACACGATGGATCTGCGTTCGCGCACAACGACCCGGCTGACCTCGACCGCCGCCATCGACACGTCACCGTCCTATGCACCGGACGGAACCCGCATTGCCTTTGAGAGCGACCGCGCCGGGCGTCCGCAGATCTATGTCATGAACGCGGACGGCTCGGGCCAGACCCGCATATCCTTCGGCGACGGTTCGTACTCCACACCCGTATGGTCGCCGCGGGGAGATCTGATCGCCTTCACGAAGCAGTCCGGCGGCAAGTTCTCGATCGGCGTCATGCGTCCGGACGGATCGGGTGAGCGCATCCTGACAACCGGCTTCCACAATGAAGGGCCGACCTGGGCTCCCAACGGCCGAGTGCTGATGTTCTTCCGCCAGAACGCCGGTTCCGGCGGGCCGCAGCTCTATTCGATCGACCTGACGGGATATAACGAACAACTCGTCAAGACGCCCTCCTACGGCTCCGACCCGGCCTGGTCGCCGCTTCTTGAATAGGATGTCCCCACGGAAGGGGGCTTCCGCCTCCTCCCGCCAGAATAGGCGGAAGGGGCAGGAAATGGGACACTGGAAGGCTTCGTTAACCATAAGCGTTTCATCGTAGTTAACCGAAACCGGTTAGAGTCTGGCAACTCTGATATTTAATGATCAAGGAGAGACCGGCCATGAGCCGTACCGATACCCCGGCGACCAGCCGCATGCAGACACTCGCTCGCAACCCCGCTGTGATCGCGCTGACACTGGCGCTGGCACTGGCCGGCTGCGCGAACAAGAAGAACCTTCCGAACAACGCCGGCGAGCTCGGTCTCGGCGGCGCAGGGGGGGCGGGAACGCCGGGTTCTCAGCAGGACTTCACGGTGAA
>JAEYTV010000076.1 GCA_023433855.1 Pseudomonadota bacterium
GATCGGGGTATTGCCCGGAATAGGTCCATTGGCGACGATCGCGATCCTTTTGCCGATCACCTATAATTCCGAGCCCGTTGGCGCCCTGATCATGCTTGCCGGCATCTATTACGGTTCGCAATATGGCGGCTCGACCACGGCCATCCTCGTCAACATGCCGGGAGAATCGTCGTCGATCGTGACGACGCTTGATGGTCATGCGATGGCCCGTCAGGGACGAGCAGGCAAAGCACTCGGCATCGCCGCAATTGCATCCTTTATCTCCGGGACCTTTGCAACGCTGCTCGTCGCGGCCGTGGCGATCCCCCTTTCCAAGGTGGCGCTCAGCCTTACCGCAGGAAACTACTTCGCGCTGATGGTGCTCGGATTGAGCCTTGCGCTCGTGCTCGGCGGTGGTTCGCTGCTCAAAGCACTCTGTACACTGATCATCGGCCTCATCATGGCGCTTGTCGGCGCCGATCAGGTGACCGGCGAAGCCCGGCTCACCTTCGGGAGCTCGATCTTGTACGACGGTTTCGACATCGCCGTGGTCGCCATGGGACTGTTCGGCATCGCAGAGATCCTCCGCAACCTGGAGAAGCGCCAATCGCAGCCGTACGTAGATCAAGCAGTCGGCGACCTCTTGCCAAACCGTCATGACATGCGAGCCTCCGCAGGCGCGATCACACGCGGATCGATACTTGGAGCGATAGCGGGCATCATCCCGGGAAACGGGGCAACACTGTCATCCTTCGCATCCTACGTTCTGGAAAAGCGCGTCGCCCGCCATCCGGAAGAATTCGGGCGGGGTGCCATACAAGGCGTGGCAGGTCCTGAATCCGCCAACAATGCGGCCGCACAGACAACCTTCGTGCCGCTTCTAACGCTTGGGCTTCCATCAACCGCCACCATGGCGCTGGTGGGTGGAGCGATGACGCTGCATGGAGTCATTCCCGGACCGCAGGTCATCGAGATGCATCCCGATCTGTTTTGGGGGGTGGTGACGTCCATGTGGATCGGCAATCTGATGCTCGTCATCATCAATCTGCCGCTGATCGGCATATGGGTGAGATTCCTCAAAGTGCCCTATGATCTCCTGTTTCCGATGATCGTGCTGGTCTGTTGCGTCGGCATTTATTCGGTCAACTCCCGTCCATCCGATGTCCTGCAGGTGGCAGCATTCGGGATCATCGGCTATTGCCTCCACAAGCTGCGCTTCGAGGCCGCACCGCTTCTGCTCGGTCTAGTTCTCGGGGGCATGCTGGAAGATTCGCTTCGGCGCGGTCTCATTCTAAGCCGCGGCAACGTCTGGACCTTCATCAGCGAGCCGATGACGCTCGCCCTGCTGACACTGTCAATGATCGTCGTCGGTTCTGCCCTGTCACCCGCGCTCAGCAGGGGCCGGCAAGTCCTTGCTGAGGAAGACTGAGCCATTGGCGGCCCGTTGGTCGTACCGTCAGGAATTCCCGATCATTCCGGACCCGTCACCTCTCCAATCGTCATCAAGCCGTCCTGCCGCTCGTGCTTGCTCCACCGCAAAGAAGCATGTCGGCGCCGGCGGCACGTCTCGGCGTTCTGCCTGATCTGCGCGTCGGCTCTCATGCAACTGGCGGCATAATCGATCCGCAGGCCTAGGGCTATCTTGTCGCTGGTGCCGCGCTATGCTGGATTGGCGGCGGGAGATGTTTCCTGCTGTCTTCATTCGGAGCTTGCAACGCCCTACCCCGAGACCCGTCTTCAGTGCGTTGCGCCCGCAACCCGAGCTGAACCACCGCACCTTAGCGTGCGAAGATATGCGAGAGACCAAGATGCAGATTGAACGTGATGGAACTGGCGACTTCATCTTGGAACCAACAGAACTTGCCGGCAAGTTTGGTCTTGCGGCAGAGGATTTTCGCCAGAAGATCCGGCTCGGCATGGTGACGAGTACAGTGGAACGCGGAGAAGGCGAAGACGCCGGAACATGCCGCTTGAGCGTGAGGATCGGCAACCGAGCCTGGCGTGCGATCCTTGATGATCACGGTCAGGTCTTGAGCGAAGGGGTCAGCATAGTGCGGGGCCCCAGGCGTCCCTAGGCCACAGACGGAACGCAGGCCCGGCTCTTGGGCGTCACACCCCCGCTGGCTCGTCCACGCTGAGGCCCTTGGCTACAGACACCCGAAACTGCCTCGGCGTTTTGCCGGTCCGCCGTTTGAAAACGTCGTAGAACCGGCTGCTGGATCCAAAGCCGCAATCGTGTGCTATCTCCAGGATCGCATCGCCGGTTTCCGCGAGGCGCTGCATGGCTCGGGCAATCCGATACCGCGTCAGATACTCCATAACAGACATGCCGAGAACCGTGCGAAAGGCCTTGTTGGCAGTCGTGGGATGAAGGTGGGCGAGCTTCGCGATATCTCCAAGGCTCAGTGGTTCGGCAAAGCGTGTGTTGATGAGGCTTGTCAGCGCCTCGGCATGTCTGACTGCCGCGCTTACAGGTGTGGCGGACGCTACCCCCGCCTTTGTCCCCTCCTCCATATAGTCCAGGATCAGACGGCGGACCAGGAGTTTAACCTCATCTTCGACGAGCTGACGGCGGCCAGCAACGCCCCCTTCCCATTCCTCGAACCATTGTGGACCGGTCGCTCCGCGTGGCTGCTCTGGATATGGATCCGTTATGAATACGCCCCCCATGATCAACCGCCTTGCTGCCTCGCCCAAAGGCAAGGCCAGGAACTCCACCAGCGGCAGGTAGATGCAGATCAGCGGCGCCTCGGGCGTGACGTTGATCGTCTGATGGGGGATGGCTGCCCAGAACAGGACGATACGACCTGCCCCCACTCGCTCCTGGCGCCCGTTGAAGAGATAGGTCATCTCTCCTTCCAGAAGTAAGTTGATCTCGACGTGGTCATGCCAGTGGGCCGTGGCCATGGCGTCGGCTAGATGGCGCTCGATCAGGAACGCGGCAGGGGACGCCGCCCAGGCGCTGGATTCCTCAACGTCCTTCCACTTTGCCGTTCGCATAGCTCAGATCCGGGAAACCATCCTCTGAATTCCGGAAGAAGTTCTGCCTCAGAAGTGCGACAAGAGCAACGGACCTGATGCGGAGTTACCATGCCAAAGATCTGTCTTGTCGGTGCGGGCAGCACCGTATTTGCCCAGAACATTCTCGGCGACGTGCTTTCCTCCTCTGGAGGCGATGACTATGTCGTAAGCCTGTTCGACATCGATCCGGAGCGACTGAGAACCTCGGAGGTCGTCGCAAGACGCATCTGTGAGGCTCTCAATCTTCACGCAGTGAGGGTCGAGGCGACGCTGGATCGCCGCAGCGCTTTGCAAGGCGCCGATTTCGTGATCCTGATGATGCAGGTGGGCGGCTATAAACCGGCCACGGTGACGGACTTCGAGATCCCTAAGAAGTACGGCCTTCGCCAAACCATCGCTGACACACTAGGCATCGGGGGCATTTTTCGCGGATTGCGCACCATCCCGGTTCTCCAGGCGATCTGTCGCGACATGGAAGAGGTCTGCCCGAATGCTCTCCTGATGCAATACGTCAACCCGATGGCCATCAATTGCTGGGCAATCAAGGAACTGGCGCCGAGTCTTCAGACCGTGGGCCTTTGTCATAGCGTGCAACACACGGCCGCCCACCTCGCCACTTGCCTCGGCGAAAACCTTTCCGACATCAACTACATATCGGCCGGCATCAACCATATCGCGTTTTTCCTGAAATATGAGAAGGTGATGCCGACGGGAGAACGGCAGGACCTCTATCCGCGTTTGAAGGCGCTTGCGTCCGCCGGCCAGATTCCAGCCGACGACCGGGTGCGATTCGATGTCCTGAAAAGGCTCGGCCATTTCGTGACCGAATCCAGCGAGCATTTTTCCGAATATACCTCCTGGTATATCAAGGACCGGCGGCCCGACTTGATCGAGGATCTTAACATCCCGCTCGACGAATACATTCGTCGTTGTGAGGTCCAGATCGCAGAATGGCACGCCCTGCGGCAGGAACTCGAGGGCGAAAAGCCGATCGAGGTCTGCCGAAGCAACGAATATGCCGCCGGGATCATCCATGCCGCCGTTACCGGTTATCCCGCCCTCGTTTATGGCAATGTGCCAAACCATGGTCTGATCGAGAACCTGCCGCCCGAATGCATCGTCGAAGTTCCCTGCCATGTCGACAGGAACGGCATTCAACCGACGCGGATCGGGAAGATCCCTGCCCAGCTTGCGGCCGTCATGAAGTTGTCAATCTCGGTGCAGGAACTGACGGTCGAAGCGGCACTGACAAAAAAGAGGGATCGTATCTACCAGGCCGCACTGCTTGATCCGCATACATCGGCGGAACTGTCGCCAGACCAGATCTGGTCGCTGGTGGATGATCTCATTGATGCCCATGGGGAGCTTCTGCCGGCCTACCACTGAGGTCAGATCCCTGACATCTGGAATGGCGCACCACTGTAATGGGCGCCATTTTCGTTTCAGCTCCTCCTGTCGATCGAAACGATCATGTTAGATCAGTTTTCTGATTGACAATGATTGTTTCAGATGAAATCGTGTTCCGATCAAGATCGATCCAGGGTTGGACGGGCAATGAATCAGGCCGGTGGAGTGAAGACGGACAGGCTGGATTCAATTCGCAGCCATCTTTACGCCAATGGCTTTTCGACCATCCAGGCTCTCGCCGAAGCGCTCGGAGCTTCGCTGGCGACGGTCCGGCGCGACCTGCAGATACTCGAACAGGAAGGCGTCATCGATCGCGTCCATGGCGGCGCCCGCATTGCCGAAGGTTCCTCGGTGGAATTGGCATTCCAGGAGCGCGAAAAACGTCATCTTTCGCAAAAGCGTGCCATCGCCAAGGCAGCATATGACCTGCTCGTCCCAAGGACCTCGATATTCCTCGACGCGGGCACCACGGTTCTGCAGCTTGCCCGGCTGATCAGGCTCAATCCAATGCCGTTGCGCATCTTTACCAACGGCCTGATCGTCGCCCAGGAATTCCTCAACATCCCCAACCTGGAGGTAGCGCTCCTCGGTGGGCAACTCCGCAACGAAAACGCCTCCCTTGTAGGCCCCGAGGCGGAGGCGATGCTGGAAACGCTATGGTTCGACCAGCTCTTTCTCGGAGCGAGCGCCATCAGCCAGGATGGCGCGATCTACAGCGTCGATAGTGCGGAAGCGAGCCTCAACCGGCGCATGCTCGCGCGTTCGGCCAGCCGTTTCGTCCTGGCCGACTCTTCGAAATTCGGGATGACGGCCACCTACAAGGTCAACTCCCTGAAAAGCGTGACCATCATCACCGATGCGGCTCTTTCAGCCCATTGGCGTGCTGAGCTCAAGACTATCGAGGCCGAGGTCCTTCTTGCCGATTCCGGGGCAAGACCATGAGCGACAATCTTATACTCGGTATAGACGGTGGGGGGAGCAAGATGCTTGTCGCCCTCGCCAACCGCGACGGAGTGATTCTGCGGGTGTCGCGCGGCGGTGGCGTCAACCCGATGGATAACCCTATGTGGGAAAAGGAGCTGCGCCAACAGGTGCAGCCATTCCTGCCGGTCCCGGGTCTAAGTGCCGTCGCAGCCGCCCTCCCGGCTTATGGAGAAGTCACACGGCTCACCAGGGCCCAGGAATCTGTCGTCGGCGATCTCTTCGGCAACATTCGCCGACGGATCCTGAATGACGTCGATGCCGCGCATCTAGGGGCGTTCGCCGGCGGCCCCGGAACACTCATCCTTTCCGGAACCGGGTCCATGGCCTGGGCCCGCAACAGCCAAGGCAAGTTCGCCAGGGTCGGTGGCTGGGGAGAGGTCATCGGCGACGAGGGTAGCAGCTACTCCATCGGTCGATCGGCGTTAAGCCTCGTCAGCCAGAGCTTCGATGGACGGGCCAAGCCGACCGCCCTGGCCGACGCGCTCTTCGATCATCTGCGGCTCGACCCCGCGTCTCCGATCGAGGGACTTGCGGGCTGGGTGAACGAACTTGCCAGTCCACGTGCCGGAGTGGCGGCGCTTTCGGCCCTCGTGGACCGGGTGGCAAAAACAGGCGACCATGGTGCCCTTTCCTTGATCGAGCAGGCCGGCCGGGAGCTTGCCAAACATCATCAGGCGATCACCGCCCGGTTCGAAACAGTGCCTGACTGGACCTACGCCGGAGGCACGTTCTCCAGCAGGCTTCTACAGGAAGCTGTGGAACGTCACATCGGCACCCCACCGGTCGCAGCGATACTTCCGCCAATCGGCGGCGCTCTCTTGGCGGCCGCCCAACTTCTCGGCTGGCCCATCGATGACGGCTGGCTCGGGCAGATCGCGGCCTCAGCCAGTTTCCTGGCCGCGTCAACGAATGAAACGAGCCTCAATCATAACGAAGGATGGGAACATGCGTAATTTCATTCTGCCTCTACTTGCTTCCGCAGCCTTGTCCATCGCCGCGCCTGCCATCGGCCAGGACGCGGCATCCGGCGGCTCGAAACCCCTTGCCGGACAATCAATCACCGTCCTGATGCCTTCGCCCCAAGGCCCCAACATCGCCGAGGACTTCGAAGCCGAAACGGGCATTCATGTCGACCTCCAGACACTTTCCTGGGATGACATTCGGCCGAAGCTAGTCACCGCTATCGTGGCCGGCACAGCACCCGCTGACGTGACGGAGTTCGACTGGTCGTGGACCGGTCAATTCAGTGCGGCAGGCTGGTACATGCCGCTCAACGAGGTGATCGACCAGGAGACTATGGAAGACATCGGCGTCGCGAAGATCTTTACGGTCGACGGTCAGTTGCTCGGTGTCCCTTACACGAACGATTTCCGCGTCATGCTCGCGAACAAGAAGCATTTCGCCGATGCCGGCATCGGTGAAATGCCTAAGACCCTTGACCAGCTTGTCGCCGCTGCACGGCAGATCAAGGGCAAGGGGATAACGCAGTATCCGATCGGCCTACCGGTTTCGGCAACCGAGGGGGCATCCACCAGCTGGTATCTGCTGACGAAAGCGTTTGGCGGGGAGCTCTTCGACAAGGATTTCAATCCGCTTTTCACGAGCCCCGACTCCGCCGGCTACAAGGCGCTGGCCTTCGAGCTGATGTTGCTGAAGGAGGGGCTGGTCGATCCAGCTTCGACCGGCCTCAAGGACAGCCAGATCAATGAAAGCATGTTTTCACAGGGGATCACCAGTATCATGATCTCCGGTGAGCCCGGGCGTCTCGGCCAGATGAATGATCCGAAGCAGTCGAAGGTGGCAGGTCAGGTCGAAGCCATCCTGGTGCCGACGGAAAGCGGCACAACCCGCAGCTTTGGCCTTCCCGAAGCGCTCGGCATTCCGAACGTGTCACAAAACAAGGAAGCCGCGGTTGCTTTCGTAAAATGGTTTACGAGCCGCGAATTTCAGAAGAAGAATGCCGCCAACGGTTTTCTTCCGACCCGGACTTCCGCACTCTCCGAGCTGAACGAGAGCGGCAAGTTGACGAGTGGGGACGCGCTCGTTGCCCAGTCCAAGACCGTGGAGCCCCTGTTTCCGCAGGGCACGCCCCCGTGGTACCCGCAGTTTTCAAGCGGCGTGAACACGGCCATCAACAGTGCGGCGAAAGGCCAGATGACTGTTGAACAAGCGATCCAGAGCATCGCCGACGCTGCGAAGCAGGCAATGGCGCAATGACAATCTCCATCCGGGAGAATGTCCCAGCAAGGTATGGTGCCGGCGTCAGAGCCGACACCATGCTCGGCGTGCTTCTGGTCTTGCCGATCCTTTCAACAATGGCGGCCCTTGTCTTCTATCCGATGGGCCGCACCATCTGGGACAGCCTGCATCGGGTCAACCCCATGCAGGCCGGGACCCCATTCGTCGGGTTGGAAAACTACGCCCGCATGTTGTCCGACGGGCCGCTGGCTACGACCTGGGTGAACACGCTCAGTTATGTTCTCCTCGCCGTGGTTGCCGAAACCGTATTTGGAGTCCTTGCGGCAGCCTTGATCAACCAGATGAAGGTCGGACGCCGCTGGGTGCTTGCAGCAGTGGTCCTCCCATGGGCGCTGCCCGGGGTAGTCAACTCGGTCATCTGGCTCTGGATCTATCAACCCGGCGCCGGTCTGTTGAACGGCATCCTTTCGTCGCTCGGCTTCGATTTTGACAACCACGTCTGGTTCAACGACCGGACGAGCGCAATCATTGCAGTCACTGTGGTGCATGTGTGGCGCATGATGCCGTTGACCGTTGTCATCGTCCTTGCCGCAATGCAGAGTATTCCGGCTCATCTGTACGAAGCCGCCAGGATCGACGGGGCGACACGCCTGCAAATGTTCCGACTGGTAACGCTTCCGCTGGTTCGCAGCGCCATCGCTGTTGCGATGACCAATGCCACTGTCAACGCGTTCAACCTTTTCGACGAGGCCTGGGTACTTTCCGGCGCGAGCCTCGAAACCCGCCCGATCCTCGTACAGATCTACCTCGAGACCTTTCAGAACCTGCGCTTTTCCTATGGCATGGCGCTTTCGGTGGTGATCACCATCGTGTCGCTCATGGTCTCGCTCATCTACGTCCTTCGCGTTTACCGCAGCACACGGTTTGACTGATGACACCAAGCCTCACCTACCGCCTGCTCGTCTGGACCGGGATCGCGCTACTGCTCGTCTGGTCGCTGGGCCCCATTTACTGGACGCTTGCAAGTTCGGTCACGCCGACAGAGGACTTCTCCGCCCGCCCGATCAACTTCTTTCCGCAGCATTTCACCTTCGATCATTATGCGCGGCTGCTCGGTATCAATGTCGGTCGCATAGGTGGCGTCGAGGTGTGGAAGCAGTTTCGCGCCGCTCTGTTCAACAGCGTGCTGACCTCGGTTGCTGCCACCTTGCTTTGCGTCGCGATCTCGGCCGTAGGTGCTTACGCCTTCACGCGGATCCGCTTCCCTGGTCGCCAGATGTTGTTTGCCGCTGTGGTGGCGACGCTGGCGATCCCCGCTTATGCCGTGCTGATCCCGCTTTACCAGATCATGATCAAGATGCGGCTCGTCGATACCTATGTGGGCGTCGCGTTGATCTACGTCTCCGCCTATCTGCCCCTTTCGCTGTGGCTCCTGCGCAGCGTCTTCGAAGCACTGCCGATTGCGTTGGAAGAAGCGGCTCAGCTCGATGGCGCAAGCCGGCTTTATATCCTGTTCAACATCGTACTCCCGCTTGCCGGCCCAGGCCTGACCGCGGCCGCGATCCTGACATTTTTAGGTGCCTGGGGGCAGTATCTGGTGCCGCTCATCTTTTCGCCGCAGGCAACCAAACCGCTGACTGTCCTCATACCGGAATTCGTCACCAAGAACTTCATCGACTATGGGCTGATTACCGCGAGCGGATCGATCGCGATAATCATCCCCGCATTGGTCGTCATTTTCCTCAACCGGTACCTCGTCAGCGGCCTGCTGGCGGGCTCGGTGAAATGATCGGAGACATCATGAACACGACCGAGAAGGTAATCCGCGAACAGTTCCCCTACTGGGAACAAGCCATCGGCTCCAATGCGGCTACCAAGAACGCCCAGCTGCTTGTTTTTGTCGGCTGCGGCACCTCTTATAATCTGGCCTTGTCGCTTGCCGCTTATGCCAGCCAGGCCGGAAAAAAGGCGATCGCCGCGCCAGGCGGTGAATGGCTGAACAGGCCTGAGGCGTTCTGGCCCGATTGGAAAAACACCCATGTGGTCGCCCTTTCCCGCAGCGGTGAAACCACCGAGACCGTTGCGGCGGCAAAGTCGAGCCGGGCCTACGGCGCCTTTGTCACTGCCGTGACGGTTGAGCCCGACAGCTCTCTCACAAAACACTGCGATCAACTGGTATCGGCCTCCACCCATCCCGACGAAGGTATCGTCATGACTGTTTCGGCAAGTCTCATGCTGCTCCTCGGCATGCAGATGATCGGGCGGGAAATCCCTTCCTCGGCGGTGATCTCGGCGAGGCGACTTGCTGAAGCACTCGACGCGGCGCTGCCGACGGAAATCAACGGGCGCACCCATTTCGTCTTCCTCGGCAGCGGGCCCCTTTTCGGTGTCGCGCTTGAAGGCGCGCTCAAGCTGATGGAGATGAGCCAGACCATGACGCAGGCCTTTCATCCCTTGGAATACCGGCACGGGCCGATCAGGCTTGTCGATGAGAAGACGGTGGCCGTCATGCTTTACAGCTCGGACGGGAGGGAGGCAGAGGCCAGGCTGGTGGGCGAATTGCACGACAAGGGCGCGTTTGTCATCGGTCTTGGTGGACCGGGCGATCTGGAATTGCCTGTCGATGTCGATCTTTCGCTTGCTGGCCTCGTCGTTCTCCCCGCACTGCAGATCCTCGGAGAGCGCGCAGCTCAGGCGAGGCAGATCGACACGATATCCCCGCGTCATCTCACCAAGGTGGTGATGCTGGCATGACTTCTCTCGACACGAACCGGCATGCCGCATTGGTGAAGCTTCTGGGCAAGCGGAACCTGCCCTTGCCGCGTGGCATCGCGTCGGTCTGCTCCGCACATCCGCTGGTTGTGGAGGCGACCATGCGGCGAGCGGCGAGCGAAGATAGAGCCGTTCTGCTTGAGGCGACCTGCAACCAGGTGAACCAGGATGGCGGTTATACCGGCATGACGCCCGCCACCTTCCGGCGGTTTGTCGAAGGCATCGCAAACGCAGTCGGCTTTCCCCTCGAGCGCATCGTTTTGGGCGGCGATCACCTGGGTCCCAACCCGTGGAAGGATCAGCCGGCGGAAACTGCGATGATCAAGGCGAAAGCCATGGTCCGCGCCTATGTCGAGGCGGGTTTCGAGAAGATACACCTCGACACGTCGATGGGATGTGCAGGAGAACCGGCGGCACTCGCCGACGAACTCACCGCTCAAAGAGCCGCCAGCTTGGCCCGGGTGGCAGAAGAGGCGGCCTCACGCTCTGGCACTCGCCCCCCGGTCTACGTCATTGGCACTGAAGTTCCACCTCCAGGAGGAGCAACCCATAGGCTGGATGCGCTAGCGGTCACGCAGCGCGAAGCCGCGATCAGGACGCTTGCGGTCCATCGGTCCGCCTTTTCTGAAGCGGGTATCAACGCGGCGATCGAGCGGGTGATCGGCATTGTGGTCCAACCGGGTGTCGAATTCGGGAGCGACAATATTGCCCTGTATGAGCCCGAACGTGCCCGGGCATTGATCTCCGCGTTGAACGACATGCCCGGCCTGGTTTTTGAGGCTCATTCAACCGATTACCAGCCGGACGAGGCACTTCGCGGACTGGTGGACGGCGGCTTCGCCATCCTGAAGGTAGGTCCGGGGCTGACTTTCGCCCTGCGCGAAGCCCTCTACGGGTTGGACGCGATGGCGAGCGCTCTGTCCTTGCAGCCGTTCGGAGGCGGGCTTGCACCAATAATGGAAAAGATCATGGTGGAGCGGCCCCAACACTGGGCGGGACACTATGGCGGATCGGCGGAAGAACAGCGCCTGCAGCGGCATTTCAGCTACAGCGATCGTATCAGGTACTACTGGCCGGATCCGCAGGCATCGGCGGCCATCGACCGCCTCATGTCAAGCCTGCCCGAAACGATTCCTGAAACGCTGATCAGCCAATTCCTCCCCCGCATTTATTCCGATGTGATTATGAAAAGGGTCGACCCGCGTCCTCGGGATCTTTGCCTTGCCGCCATCGACGCCGCCCTGGCACCTTATTCGCTGGCAACTGCCACGCGTTAGGGCGGCCCAATCCTATCGCGGCCGGACGACAAACCAGAAACCTGTAGTATCAGGAGAATGATCATGGCATCGGTCAACGTGGCAAACGCCCGCAAGAGCTACGGCCACTTCGAAGTCTTGCATGGTGTCGACATCGACATCAAGGATGGAGAGTTCGTCATCCTTGTCGGCCCGTCCGGGTGTGGCAAGTCGACACTGCTGCGCATGATCGCTGGGCTGGAAGACATTTCAGGCGGCCGGATCGCGATCGGCGGCAAGGTGGTGAATGATGTCGCCCCCAAGGAGCGCGACATTGCCATGGTGTTCCAGTCCTACGCGCTCTATCCGCACATGACCGTCGAAGCCAATATGGGGTTTTCCCTGCGACTGGCTAAGGCCCCCAGGCAGCAGATCAAAGAGCGTGTTCGGGATGCGGCTCAGATCCTGGGACTCGAGCAGCTTCTTGACCGCTATCCCAGACATCTGTCGGGTGGCCAGCGCCAGAGGGTAGCCATGGGGCGGGCGATCGTCCGCAACCCTCAGGTATTTCTCTTCGACGAACCGTTGTCGAACCTCGACGCGAAACTTCGCGTGCAGATGCGAGCGGAGATCAAGCAGTTGCATCAGAGGCTGAAGACTACCACCATCTATGTTACTCACGACCAGATTGAAGCTATGACGATGGCCGACCGGATCGTCGTCATGCGTGACGGTTTCGTTGAACAGATAGGATCTCCCCTGGATCTCTATGACCGCCCCGCCAACATGTTTGTTGCAGGTTTTATCGGCTCGCCCGGCATGAATTTCGTTCGGGGCAGGATCAGCACCTCCGGTCCTGTCGAATTCATCCCGCACGGCGGAGGGCGTCTATCGCTCCCGTTAGACCTCGACCTCCCAAGAGGGACAGAGGTGGTCTACGGAGTCCGCCCGGAGCATCTCACCATCAATAAGGGGGGCACGAGAGCTGAGGTCATCATGGTGGAACCCACAGGTGCGGAGACGCAGGTGACCTTGAAGCTGGAAGCAGAGCAGATCGTTGCCAACGTGAGGGACCGGCTGGACGTCCAGGTCGGCGACGCCGTCACGGTGGCGCCGGATATCGCCAAACTGCATCTCTTCGACGCAGAGACGACAAAACGTCTTTGATGTCTCCCAACAGCCTGCTTCGATGTTCCCTCTCCGCTTCGAGAGGAGGACTTGGAGGGCACTGGTCATGCTGACCCGATCCTGCCCCACAGGCGCTGGACCTGCTGCCGGTCGATCTTCATGAATGACGGTCACCCCGTCTTTGCTTCCACAAAGGCAGGAGAGAAAAGCCTCGTGCTTTTTTCCGGGAGAGCATGATTAGAGAAAGAGCGGCAGCACTTTGCTGGCCGCTCCTCCCTCCTCTCGGGCTATTTGATGGGCTGGTAAGTGACGGTGTTGTCGGCTTGTTTATTCCAGCGGTACATGATGAAGTCTTCATCGTTCCTGTCACCCTTCTTGTTAAGGGCGAAGTCCCCGATCACCGTGTGCAGCGGTTCACCGTTTTCGAGGGTTGCTGCGACCTCCTGCGGGTCGAGCGAGCCAGCTTTCTCGATGCCTTCCTTGAGGACCTGTACGGCAGCATAGGCGTATAGGGTATAGGCTTCCGGCTCGAAACCGTCCTTCTGAATTGACTTGGCAACATCCTGAGCGGCGGGGTTGTTGCGCGGGTCCGGCGCGAATGTCATCAGCGTTCCCTCTGATGCCGACCCTGCAATCGCGGCATATTCCGACGACGCTATACCGTCGCCACCGACCAGGACCGCCTTGAGCCCTTGATCCGCGGCTTGGCGGCTGAGCAGACCAGCTTCGGTATAGAGGCCCCCGAAATAGATGACATCGACCTTCGCCTCCTTCAGGCGCGTGATAAGGGCAGAATAGTCCTTGTCCCCCACGTTGATCGAATCGGCGATCACCGGAGCGATAGACGCCTGCTTGAGCGCTTTCATGACTTCTTCGGCGATTCCCTTGCCATAGGCGGTCTTGTCATCGAGGATCGCCACGCGTTTCTGGGGGAAGTTCTTCGCGATATATTCGCCCGCGACCTTGCCCTGCTGATCGTCGCGGCCGCAAATCCTGATCGTGTTCCAGAGGTCCCGCTCGGTGTACACCGGATTTGTCGAACCTGGGGTAATTTCCAGGATGCCGTTTTCTGCATAAACTTCCGACGCAGGGATCGAAACACCCGAATTATAGTGGCCGATCACGAAGGTCACACCTTGGCCCGCGAAGTTGTTCGCGACCGAGATGCCTTGCTTGGGATCCGACGCGTCGTCGCCATAGGACAGGGTGACCTTCTCGCCTGCTATTCCTCCTTTTGCGTTGATGTCTGCAACAGCCTTCTCCGCCCCTCGCTTGAACTGCTCGCCGACAGCGGCGTTTGGTCCCGTGAACGGCGCGCCGACGCCAACGATGATTTCGGCATGACCTGCCGCCGAAGTCAGCAAAGTTGCGGCGGAAAAGCATATGATTGAAAAGATCGACTTCATCTCGCTCTCCTGTGTTGAGGCAACCTGCAATGCCGCGGCGGGCTTTCACGCGTGTTTCGAAAGAGCTACTGGTTGGTTTCAACCGAAACAACAGCCGTACGTTGCGCATCTTTCGTAGCGGCGGGAACGTTGTCGGTCGATCCCTATTGGCGTGTTGAAACCAAAGCCTTCAGGGGACGATGTTCTCAATGTTCCCGAGGATCATCGGTCCAGCCACTTCACGACCGGCGCCTTTGCATTCGGCGCAACATATCGCGTCGTTTGTGGCACCTGGGACATCTCACGACCGTCATCCTCGCAGAAAGGCTTACCTCATGCGACAAATGGTTAGCTGTCTCGAATCGCAAACTGGATCGAAATGGACTGGCTTGGGCCTCAGGACCCGGATCCGCCCCAATCCGGTCTTGGAAACGTGGGAACTTTGACACTGGTCTGAGCCCGGCGATCGCGTCCCAACCCTATCGCCGGTGCGGCGGGGGGAGGCAGAGACTTCCTCATCTGTTTCTGCCTCCTCCCTGCCTCAATCGTTTCTCTCCGGCTCGGAGAAGCCGACATGCCAGGCAGTTCAACGGCAATCTCCTGCTTACCTGAAGGTCATGAGCGGGAACGTTGAGCCGGGATGATCGTTATGGCGGATTGGCAAGGAGGATCAGCAATGCAAAAAACTGCTTCAATCGCCGCTGCCGTCGCTCTCACGCTGGGGGCTTTCAGCTTGCAGCCGGCCCTCGCCGACTGCTCAGACATGACGGGCTCGGCCAATAACAAGGACCATACCGGTATCGCAAAGGATGGTACCCATGCGCCGCTTGAAGGCAGCGCTGGTTCACAGGTCCAGACACAATCGCCAACCGGAACGACGACGACCAGCGCTCAAGCCGCCGCCAAATCCCCCGAGAAGGATGGCGCCAATATGCCCATGGGCGAATCAAGCAATCTCGCCACGTCCAACCAAGATGTAGCGGCGCAGCAAAAGGGTGGGAAGACTGCGGCCGCCGTTGCAAATCAAGGAAAGTGCAACTAGCAGATCCGGGGATCTGGACGCTCCGCAGGACGCCTACTGCCCGCGTCAATCTCGCGGGCCTCCTTCCTCGGTCGGGAAAAGCTCTTCTTCTGTTTGGCAGAGATGCTTGCCGGATCCGCATCCCCCACAATCAAGTCGCGTTCCGGCGACTTGCCTGGCTCCAATGATCGCGGGCGAAACGGAGTTGCGGAACTTTCCTGCACCGCCGCCGTTCCGTCTGTCTCATCCAACTTGCCGCGGCTGGGCCCCCGTCCTTGGTCGCTTCTCGGGAGAAAACGATGAACCATCGACTGTCTGCTGCCGTTATCTTCAGCATCCTTATTGCGGCCCCAGCCCACGCGCAGCAAGGCGGAACATTCTCCCCCGACACGACCAACTCGCCGGGTACGAACGCCGGCGGCCCGACCGGAAGCCAAGGCGTCGAAAGGCCGCTGAACGCAACACCGAACGACGTCGGTCGGTCCGGAAAGGACTGTGAGAAGATGTCGGGCACGGTGTCGGCGCAAAGACCGGCGACCTCGGGGCAGAATCAGCCCCAGCCTCAGGAAAAGTGCGAAAACTGAAGCCCGAACTCGGGAATGAGATCGCTGGCTACCCCGTGAGGCTGGCGGAGTTCAGCGGATTTCGGAGTTCCACCGGCCACACACCGTGCTGATCGCTTGCAGCAACGCTGCAGCTGACGGACGCAGAAGACCCCTGCGACGGCGGTAGATGCGAAAGGTTCGGCGCCATTGGAGGTCGGTGACTGGCACCGGGACAACCTCATGGCGCTCCAGTTCACCCCGCATCAGCGGCTTCGGCATCCAACAGTAAAGACCTTGTTCCAGCACCGCTAGTTTGATGACCTGTTTAGATCTGGAGGTGATCACCGGCGCCTTGGGTTCCAGAAACCGCTCCTGAAAAC
Organism: Pseudomonadota bacterium; assembly: GCA_023433855.1. Classification (GTDB taxonomy): domain Bacteria; phylum Pseudomonadota; class Alphaproteobacteria; order Rhizobiales; family Rhizobiaceae; genus Neorhizobium. Next base: position 16,057 of record JAEYTV010000076.1, read on the forward strand.
GCCTTTGAAATTCCTTGGTCGTGGGCGCCCCGCGGGGCGGCATCGCCCATTTCAGCCCCGCCGCAACCTCAAGGCTCACCGCATCTTCATCGGCAAGGGGGTGGCCTGCGCGTCCAAACACCGCCACAACATCGCGCAACATTTCGGGAACTGCGAGCGCGATGTCATCATCCAGGTATGCCTCCGGGGAAATGGCGATATCGATATCACCATGCTTCAAGGCATCGAGAATGCGATCCTCCAGATCCTCGATGATCTGATATTGCACATCCGGGTAACGCATCTGCATCTCGGCGACCGCGGCCACTATGAACCCACTGACGCTGCCCACGCCACCCACTCGTACGACACCTCTGCTAGCGCCGCGCATTTCGTTGATAACGTCACCAGCGCCTGCCGCTTCGGAAACAATGAGCTTGGCGTAGGGAAGAAGCGCTTCGCCAAAGATGGTCGGAATGACACCCCGTGTGGTGCGCTCGAATAGCGACACGCCGTAGCTTGCCTCCAGCCGTTGCAACATACGGGTGATGGCGGGCTGCGTCATGTTGAGGGCCGCCGCAGCTCCCCCCAGACTACCCTTTCGGGCACATTCCAGGACAACGGCTGCGGAGCGAACATCCAGGGTCATGTCTTTGTGTAATGGGTCTGGTCCCAATCTTCAATTCCAACGACATAGCTTTGCTGTAACATTCGCCGTGAACAGCGCATGGGAGAGCGGTGTGGACGCCAAATTATTTGAAACTGCTCGTAACGATAAAACGCATCTTTCGGTTGCAGATGCCGTGTTTGACTTTCTTCGCCGCCAAGGCATCGATCGCGTTTTCGGAAACCCGGGATCAACCGAACTGCCGATGTTCGTCAATCTTCCCGCCGACTTTTCCTATGTACTCGGCCTGCAGGAATCGATCGTTGTGGCAATGGCGGACGGTTATGCGCAGGTGAGCGGAAAGGCTGCCTTCCTCAACCTGCACTCCGCCGCTGGGCTCGGTCACGCTCTGGGCAACATCTATACCGCGTTCCGCAATAAGACTCCGCTTATCATCACCACAGGACAACAGGCGAGATCCCTTCTTCCCCACGACCCCTTCCTGTTCGCTGAACGTGCGACCGAATTTCCGCAGCCCTATGTGAAATGGGCCTGCGAGCCGGCTAGGCCAGAGGATGTGCCGAAGGCCATTGCGCGGGCCTATTACATGGCGATTCAACCGCCGCGTGGACCGGTCATGATCTCGGTTCCGGTCAGCGACTGGCAGGCGCGCGCCGAAGAGGCCCTGCCCCACCGTCGCATCGAAACTGCATTTTCGGCGCCGGCGGCGGCCCTTGACCGGCTTGGAGGAAGTCTGAGCGGCGCAAGACAACCGGTCTTGGTTGTGGGGCCGGGCGTCGACGTCGACGGCGCCTGGGCGGAAACGATCTCGCTTGCTGAACGGTTACAGGCACCTGTCTGGGCAAGTCCCCTTTCCTCACGATGCGGCTTTCCGGAACGTCATCATCTTTTCGCGGGTTTCCTGCCAGCGCGTCAGCCAGCGCTTTCAGATTGCCTGGCACCGGCCGACGTGGTCCTTGTGCTGGGCGCACCGGCGTTTACCTATCATTTTCAAGGGAGTGGAAGCCACCTGCCTGGAGGAGCGGAGCTCTGGCTGGTAAGCGATGATCCGGCACAGATCGCCTCAGCTGTTGCCGGAAACGGAATCCTGTCGAATATCCGCCTTGCGGCCGAAGGGCTGGTCTATCGGGCCCGCCAGCGGACGACCGATCCCGCAGGTCCCGCCCGGAAACTGGCGTCGGCGAAGACCGCTTCTGGCATCACCCCGGCTTACCTCTATCAGTCCCTGGCTGAACTCCGCTCCCCCGAGAGCATTGTGTTCGAGGAAGCGCCGAGCGCCCGGGATGCGCTGCATGACCATTTCCCGATCGATCGCCCCGGCGGTTTTTTTGCGACGGCGAGCGGCGGCCTTGGCTATGGACTTGCGGGGGCGATCGGTGCAGCCATCACCTGTCCGGAGGAGCCGGTGATCGCACTGATCGGCGACGGGTCCAGCCTCTACGGGATCCAGGCACTCTGGTCCGCGGTTGAATATGAGGTGAACCTGTTCGTCGTCATTCTCAACAACGGCGGTTATGGGGCGCTCCGGTCGATAGGGGGGCCGTCCAATCGCATCGATGGCGTCACGATTGGCCATATGGACTTCGTCATGATGGCCGAGGCGCAGGGATGTACCGCAAGACGCTGCCATAAGGCTTCCGAACTTGACGCGTGTCTGCGCGATATGCTCGACCGGAAGGGGCCGAGGCTTCTGGAAGTCATTCTGTCTGTGGAGGAGTAAACAGCCATGAACGTTCATGTCAAAAATGCCAGCTTGAAGACACCGGAGAAATTCTTCATCGGCGGCGAGTGGGTTACACCGCAGTCAAACCGCATGCTCGACGTCGTGTCTCCCGTTACGGAAGAGGTGATCATCAGCTATCCCGAGGCGGGCGAAGCCGATATCGACCGGGCTGTCGCGGCTGCGAAGGATGCGTTCGACAACGGACCCTGGCCCCGTCTGTCACCGGCCGAGCGGGCGCAGTATCTCCGCAAGGTCGCTTCGCTGATCAGCGAGCGACTGGATGAGATCGCCAACGCCTGGACCTTGCAGGTCGGGGCACCGATCATGTTGACCAAGAAGCTTGTCGGCCAGAACGCCACGCTGTTCAACTATTACGCCGATCTCGCCGAAAGCTATGACTTCATCCAGGATCGACAGCGTGACGACGGCGGCAAGGTCAAGATCGTCAAGGAACCGGTAGGTGTCTGCGCGGCGATTACACCCTGGAACGCGCCCATGGTGCTGTTGTCCTACAAGATTGCTGCAGGTCTGGCCGCAGGTTGCACCTTTGTTGCCAAGCCTTCGCCCGAGACTCCGTTAGAAGCCTATATCCTTGCCGAATGCATCGAAAAAGCGGGCCTGCCGAAAGGCGTCTTCAACCTGGTGCCCGCAGGCCGCGAGGTCGGCGACTACCTCGTCCGCCACAAGGATATCGACAAGGTCGCCTTCACCGGGAGCACGGCCGCCGGCAAGCATATCGCAAAGGTCTGCGCTGACCGGCTTGCACGCGTCAGCCTTGAACTCGGCGGCAAATCCGCGGCTATTCTGCTCGATGACGCCGACTTCATGAAGGCCCTTCCCTCGTTGATGGTCTATTCCATGCCGATCACCGGGCAGGTCTGCTTTTCGCTGACCCGCATCCTGGTTCCGGAAAGTCGCAAGCAGGAATTCCTCGATCTGTTCGTTGGTGCCGTCTCCACCATCAAAGTCGGCGATCCGGCCAATCCGGAAACCCAGATGGGCCCGTTGACCATGGCGCGTCAATTGGAACGGGTACAGGGTTATATCGCGGCGGGTGTCGCTGAGGGAGCGACCCTGGCATGCGGCGGCGGTCGGCCGGACGGGCTTGAAAAGGGATTCTTCGTCCAACCGACGGTGTTCAAGGATGTTCAGGCCAATATGAAAATCGCTCAGGAGGAGATCTTTGGGCCGGTCGTTTCCGTGATCAGCTACAAGGACGAAGAGGAGGCAGTCCGCATCGCCAATAACTCGAGCTACGGGTTGAGCGGCGCGGTCTTCACTTCCGACCCAGACCGCGGCTTTGCGGTCGCGCGCAGGATGCGGACCGGTAGCGTGACCGTAAACGGCATGATCGTCGACCCCAAACATCCCTTCGGCGGCTACAAACAGTCTGGAATCGGTCGCGAGGGCGGGATCGAAGGTCTCGACAACTACATTGACACCAAGACGGTCCATCTCGCCTGAAGCAGCGTCCGACAACGGGCTGCCGGGTCTCTCCGGCAGCCCCGTCGATTCGCGCGGTCACAGAACCTCAAAAATGCCAATGTGGACGGAATCGGCGCGCCTCTCTCCGGTACCGACGAACACCGTGTGATTGAGCCAGTGATAGCGGCTGTCGCCGGTCTGGAAGCGTGGCAGTGTCCGCATGTAGTAGAGGGCAGGATCGACCACTTCCCCTGCTGCAAGCTTGGCCATTACGTCTGCGGGACCATGCCTGAAGCCGAAATTGCGGATGTCGATGATCGCGCCGTCGTGGGTTTCGATCACATAGCGTGTGTCGAGCTCTGAATAGCCGGCTTGGAACAGGGTCTGCCAGTCCGCACCGAGGTTCAGGATCCGACCGCTTAGACGGTCTCCTTCCACTGTTCCGCCGATGATCGGAACGATGCGCGACTGCCCGCCACCCACAGTCCCCTTGTCAATGGGCCTGCCAAGCTGCGCGGTGATCTCGCAGAGTCTGTTAAGTTGCGGTGTCTGCATGCTGTATCCTCCCAATCCAACGTCGTTTCTTGCCGACAACCTTGATGACCGCAGTACATCGTCACCAAACCGGAATGCAACCCGCCTTTGCGAGCGACCAAGCCATGATCCCGTTCATCTATGAAAGGGCTATCGGGCTCCGCCACCACGTTACGCTTTAACACAAAGAAACATTTCATAATCACCGAAGCGTCCCTGCCGGGATACCCAGAGTCTGGGTCCTTCAAGATCATTGGAAAGGAAAAATCATGGCGCAGTTGGAAAGCTTCGGTGACACAAAAGCCCGGCTGTCGTTCAAGCCAACAATGCTGTCTCCACCCTCCGCCTCCATCATCATTCCGGCCTGCAACAGGGTGCGAGATATCGACGACCTTCTGGCATCGCTGTTCTTCGAGATGAGCGATCATTATCTGTTCGAGGTCATCGTGGTTGATTACGGTTCGACCGACGGGACGATTGATGAAGTTCGAAAATGGCAGCTTGGTCATCCGGTCGTACTCTTGCGGGACGTCTCCACTGGTCTAAGGACCAGCATCGCCGCGGCAGCGCAGGTCGCCAGGTACCCGAACCTGATAGTGGTCAGTTGCGAGGCCCATTTCAGCCCGGTTTACGTTCAGTCATTGATCGAGATGATTGACGCGGACCATTTCGCCATCATCGGAGGATCGTGCATCCTAGAAGGCAACGCCGGGCCCTGGGCTATCGCGCTGCGGCGAGATGCCCTGCTCTCCAACACCATCTAGACGTCATTATCGCTTTGATCCGAGCAACGATCGCAGTTCCCGTGACCCGAAGCAGCAGTTGGTTGCTCCGGGCTACGCGACTTTATTCAAAGGGCGCTCTTCAGTGAGCCTGCCTTGGGCGATGCGGGTCCGGAGACACGACAGTGCCACAGTCAGAATTCACCTTCAGACAGATCTCCGGATAGTCTTGGCTCAAGATGATGACATAGCTCGTTCGTAACAAAATATAATGCGAAGAG
>JAEYTV010000078.1 GCA_023433855.1 Pseudomonadota bacterium
AGTTCGGGATCTGCGGTCTTCATCGGCGCTCTCAAGGCCCACGTTCTACCGCAATGCAGCGATTTATTTCGTGAGGCGAATTAATTCGCCGTTTTGTAGAACCGAATTCGGTGAAGTTGCAATAGCGATTTTGAGTCCCTGCCAACGATACGGGCAGCCGGATGCGGGTTTCAGACGGCGGTCCCTTGACAGCCACGACACTGCAGCGCTTATTTATTCCGGATGCAGAATTAAAGCCGCTTTGGGAGGAGTGCTTATGCTGACCATCACACACCGTCGGATTCGAACACTGTCTGCCGCCGCCATAGGCGCGCTGGCTCTATGTGCCACAGCAGCGACCGCCTCGGCGGACGCCGTGGTTAAATGGCTTCATCTGGAGCTCAACCCGGAATACGTCAAAATCTGGCGAGGGATCGCCGACCAATACGAGGCAGAGCATCCCGGGGTGAAAGTCGAGATGCAGTTCCTGGAAAACGAGGCATTCAAGGCCAAGCTGCCGACCTTGCTTCAGTCGAATGACGCACCTGATTTCTTCTACAGCTGGGGCGGCGGGGTCCTGAGGCAGCAATATGCGACCGGCGCGCTCAAGGATCTCACCGAGGCGATGAACGCCGATGGCAGCGCGTGGGCAAAGACCTACAATCCGGCGGCCCTCCAGGGCATGACCTTCGACGGCAAAGTTGCTGCGGTTCCGTTCAAGATGGGGACCGTCAGCTTCTTCTACAACAAGGAATACTTCTCCAAGGCGGGGATTGATGCATCGAGCATCAAGACCTGGGATGACTTCCTTGGAGCGGTGAAAAAGCTCAAGGACGCCGGGATTGTGCCGATCGCGGGCGGAGGCGGCGAGAAGTGGCCGATCCATTTCTACTGGAGCTATCTGGTCATGCGCAATGCAGGCCAGCAGGGGTTTGAGGAGATGAAGACGGGCGAAGGTGACGGATTCCTCTCGCCGGCCGCTATCAAGGCTGGCGAGCAACTCGCCGAACTCGGCAAGCTTGAGCCCTTCCAACCGGGTTATCTCAGCACGACCTGGCCTCAGGCCCTGGGTACCTTCGGCGACGGCAAGGCGGCGATGATCCTCGGGTTCGAGACGACCGAAGCCTTCCAGCGCAAGAACGCGGGCGACGGCAAGGGACTGGCGGGCGACAATATCGGTCGGTTCGCGTTTCCTGTGGTCGAAGGTGGAGCAGGTGCGGTAACAGACACCCTCGGCGGGATCAATGCGTGGGCTGTGACCGCAAAGGCTCCGCCCGAAACGCTCGACTTCCTCGCCTATCTCACCAACGCAGATAACGAGCGGGCGATGGCCAAGGCCGGTATGATCCTGCCGGCGGCTGTTGGTGCCGACGATGGTGTCACCAATCCGCTGATGCGCGAATCCGCAAAACAGCTGGAATCGTCCACGTGGCATCAGAACTTCTTCGATCAGGAACTCGGTCCATCGGTCGGTCGGGTGGTTAACGACGCTTCCGTGGCGATGGTCTCGGGTCAGATGTCACCGGAGGAAGGCGCGCAGATGATCCAGGAAGCCGTCGAACTCGAAAAGATGTGAGGTTGAAATGCCGGTCGGTCGACTGCCGGCCGGCACGCTCCCTCAGACCGTCACAGCCGGGATTAACATGACCAGTGTCTCTACAACGACCGCCGTCGGGCCGGCAGCGGGTTCGCGTTCGGCAACCAGGCGCAAGAGCCCCACGGCTCGCGGGCGACTTCCGGTTCTTGTCCTTTTCCTGCCCCCGGCACTGCTTCTCTTCACGATCTTCGTGATCATGCCGATGGGGGAGGCCGCCTGGTACAGTCTCTACAGATGGGACGGATACGGTCTGCCGGACCAGTTCGTCGGATTGCGCAACTTCGAGGTTCTCTTCCACAACAGCGCGTTCCTGACGGCGCTCAAGAACAACTTCCTCATCATGGGCGTTTCGCTCATCCTGCAGATCCCGCTTGCGGTGTGGCTCGCGATGATGCTTGCACACCGCATCAAGGGGGTTGTGGCCTTCCGGCTCATATTCTTCCTGCCTTACGTGCTTGCCGACGTCGCGGCCGGCCTTATCTGGCGCTTCGTCTATGACGGCGACTATGGCCTGTTTGCAGCAGTTGCCGGGTTCCTGGGTGTCGAGACCCCCTATGTGCTGGCTGACAAGGACCTGGCCATCTACGCCGTTCTCGCGGTGATCGTCTGGAAATATTTCGGCTTCCATATGATGCTGTTCATCGCGGGGCTGCAATCGCTCGACAAGAGCATCCTTGAGGCGGCCGAGATCGACGGAGCTACGGGCTGGCAGAAGTTCCGCTTCATTACGCTCCCCTTGCTGGGGTCTACCCTCCGGCTCTCGGTGTTCTTCGCCGTCGTCGGCTCGCTGCAACTGTTTGACATGATCATGCCCCTCACTGGGGGCGGCCCCTTCAACTCGACGCAGACCATGGTGACCTTCCTGTACAATTTCGGCGTCACTCGCATGCAGGTCGGGCTGGGCAGCGCGGTAGGGGTCGTGCTGTTCGTGATCTGCGTGACGCTCGCCTTCAGCTACAAACGGATATTCATGCGCCATGACTGAGATGACGTCCGCCGTCCGAATGAACACCGGCACCAAGATCTATCTCTACGTCTCATTGACCGTGATCGCCGCTGTCGTGCTCGTCCCGCTGCTCACGACCGCGCTTGGCGGCTTCAAGACCCTGGGCGACCTCAGGGTCAACCCCTTCGGTCTTCCCGCCGAGTGGCAGTGGTCGAACTACACCGACATCCTCTTCGGGGAGCGGTACTGGCGGCAAATGATGAACTCGCTGATCATTGCAGTTCTAACGGTTTTCCTGACCGTCTCGGTGGCTGCCATGGCAGCTTTCACGTTTGCACATGTCCGTTTCTTCGGTTCGAATTTCCTGCTCAACTACTTTCTGATCGGGCTGATGTTCCCGGCCGCAACGGCGATCCTGCCGCTTTTTATCCGCATCCGTGATCTCGGCCTGCTTAATACCTACTGGGGCGTGGTGCTGCCGCAGGTCGCTTTCGGCCTTGGGATGAGCATTCTTCTCTTCCGCAACTATTTCCGCAACCTGCCGGAGGAACTGTTCCAGGCCGCATTCGTCGATGGCTGCGGATACATGCGGTTCTTCTGGCATGTCACTCTGCCGCTGTCGCGGCCCATCATCGCGACGGTCGGGATCGTCTCCTTCGTGGCAAGCTGGAACAGCTATATCCTGCCGCTCATCATGCTGAATTCGGATTCCATCTATCCGTGGCCGCTCGGCATCATGGTTTATCGCGGGGAATTCGGCACCGAATGGCAACTGGTACTCGCCTTTATCACCCTGACGATCCTTCCGACCATCATCGTCTTCTTCCTTGCACAGAAGCACATCATCGCCGGCCTGACCGCCGGTGCCGTCAAGTCCTGACCGGAGATCGAGCCCATGGCATCCGTCACATTGTCGAACGTCTCGAAGTCCTATGGCTCCCTTCCCGTCATCCACGGCGTGAGGCTGACCATCGAGGACGGTGAGTTCATTGCGCTTGTGGGCCCCTCTGGCTGCGGCAAGTCGACCTTGCTCAGGATGATTGCAGGACTGGAGGACATAACGGATGGAGACATCCTGATTGGCGGAAAGGTCGTCAACGAACTGACGCCCCGAGAGCGCAACATCGCAATGGTGTTCCAGTCTTATGCGCTCTATCCCCATATGACGGTCGCGGAGAACATGGGCTTCAATCTCCGCCTGTCCGGCGCGCCAAAGCAGGAGATTGCGGACAGGGTAGGGGAGGCGGCGCGGATGCTGGACCTGGTGCCGCTTCTCGACCGCAAGCCGGCACAGCTTTCCGGCGGCCAGCGCCAGCGCGTCGCAATGGGCCGCGCGATCGTCCGCAATCCGGCGGTCTTCCTCTTCGACGAACCGCTGTCAAACCTCGATGCGAAGCTGCGCGTCCAGATGCGTTCCGAGATCAAGGCACTGCATCAGAAGGTCGGGACGACATCAATCTATGTAACGCACGACCAGATCGAGGCGATGACGCTGGCAGACCGTATCGTGGTCTTGAACCAAGGCCGCGTCGAGCAGGAGGGCACTCCAATGGAGCTCTACAAGACGCCGGCAAATCTCTTTGTTGCCGCCTTCATAGGCTCGCCGGCCATGAACCTGCTCGATGGCACCGTTGACGGCGAGGGCGGCCAAGCCGCGGCTCGGCTCAGCGACGGTACGGCCATTCGTATCGCCCCCGAGCGCAAGGTACAACGCGGTCAGCCGATCAAGGTCGGGCTCAGGCCCGAACATCTCAGCCCGGCTGCCACCGGAACGGCGCTGGGGGGGCAGACGCTGCTTGTTGAGCCAACGGGTGCACAGACACATGTGGTTTTTGACCTGGCTGGCCAGCCGGTCACAGCGATCGTCGACGGTGAATATCCGGTGCGCTACGGTACCCGGTTCGAAGCCAGCATTCCAGCAGAGCAAGTGCATGTCTTCGATCGGGAAAGCGGCATCGCGCTTTGACCGAGATGCTCGCCCGACTGTTCAGGAGGCTCAGAACTCCTCAAGCCGTATATCGGCTGCCCGCGAGTGGGCGATGACATACCGCCCGTTTGGCAGGTCGTTGCCATTCAGCTTCCAGTCGATCGCCGCCTGATCCAGGCCGTAATGGATCCAGCGCGCCAGGAGCCGTTCGCGCAGCACATCTTCATCGGGACCAACAAAGATGGTGAAATCGAACAGATCCTTGAGCCGCGACCAGGGAGGCCCGTCGATCAGCAGATAATTACCCTCGGCGAGCACGAAGCGCGTGTCAGCTGCGATTGCCCGGGCAGACGCGATGGCGATCTCACGCGAGCGGTCGAAGACGGGCACCAGGACCTCCTCTTGCGCGTCTCGCACCGCCCGCAGGGTGTCTGCGAAACCGCGCACATCGAAGGTTTCCGGAGCGCCCTTGCGTGGCAGCAATCCGCGCGCCTCGAGGATACCGTTATCCATGTGGAAGCCGTCCATCGGGAGAATTTCCGCGGTCTGGCTGCGAATGCGAAGGGTTTCTTGTAGTTTTTCCGCCAGGGTAGACTTGCCTGCACCCGGTGGCCCGGCGATCGCCACGATGAATCGCGGCCTGTGAGCAGCCTGTCGGATTACGTTTTCTGCGATGTCATTCAGTTTCATCGTTTCGTCCGCGAGCACCTGACACATGTCTTCATCGGGAAACGCCCACCTTCAATGCAGCGTAGGAGACTGCCACCTGCGCTGCAAGCGCTGCATTGTTCTTGACCAGTTCGATATTGGCCTTGAGGCTCTCGCCTTTCGACAGTTCGTTGATGCGTGCGAGCAGGAAGGGGGTGAGCTCCTTGCGGCTGATGCCGCGGGAGTCTGCCTCGCGCACGGCATCGGCAATGGCGCCATCGATGAATTCAGGCGTCAGTGCTGCCGCTTCCGGAATGGGGTTTGCGATCAGCAACCCCGTGCCGGTTCCGAGCCCGTGGTGCAGCCACATGGCCTGCGCGATTTCCGCTGGGGTATCCAAGCGATGGTCCGCCTTGTAACCGCTCTGACGGGTGAAGAAGGCCGGGAAGTCCTCCGTTCCATAGGCAATCACCGGCACCCGCTGGGTTTCGAGGTATTCAAGTGTCTTGGCAATGTCGAGGATGGATTTGACGCCGGCGCAAACCACCGCCGTCCTGGTTCGGCCGAGTTCCGTCAGGTCGGCGGAAATGTCGAACGTCTGCTCGGCTCCCCGATGCACGCCTCCGACCCCTCCCGTTGCGAAGATGTCGATGCCCGCAAGATCGGCAAGCAGCATGGTGGCGGAAACGGTGGTGCCGGCCGTCTGCTTCCTGACCATGGCAACCGCCAGATCACGGCCGGAGGCCTTCACCACGCCGTTTGCCTGCGCCAGTGCCTCAAGCTCGCTCCGTTCAAGGCCGGCACGCAGCTCTCCATCGATCACGGCAATCGTGGCCGGCACCGCACCATGGGCGCGTACGACCTCCTCAACCGCCAGGGCGGTCTCAAGGTTGGCGGGATAGGGCATGCCATGGGTGATGATGGTCGATTCGAGTGCCACCACGGGCCCTGCGCGGGCGACCGCTTCTGCGACTGCGCGGCTGAGCTTCGGTTTCAGGAGTGTCATGGCGGGATTCCTCGCGTGGTTATTCATCGACCGGCTGACCAAGCCGATGCATCTGTGCTTCAAGGAAGTGGGCGGAAAGGTCGGCATGAACGCTCGCCGCAGTTTCGGTGGTCAGGGCGCCGAGCAGTGTTCCGGTCAGCGCCGCAGTGTAGATGTCCTTGCCCTGCAGCAGGTCGTGCAGCGTACCTGCGATCATGGCATCTCCAGCACCGGTCATGTCCACCGGCTTTGCCACGACTGCCGAAAGAGCACGCGCGCCATCCGGTCCGGCGACGACCACGCCGCGTGACCCCATGGTCACGACCGCGTGGCGGGTGCCTGCAGCGTGCAACGCAACCGCGGCTTCCCTGGCGTCCTCGATCGTTTCATGGCTCTTGCGGCGCAGGAACGCGTTCGCCTCATCGATGTTCATGAAAAGGAGATCTACGCCAGTGAGATTCTCCGGTAGCCGGGCGGCTTTTGCCGTCGAGACTGCATCTATAGCCAGCATGAAGCGGGCGCTTCGGCGCTTGGTAATCAGCGTCCCGAGGGTTTCCGCCGGCAGATTGCAGTCGCAAAAGACCCAGTTTGCCGCAGCCAGGTTCGGCCAGACCCGTTCGATGTGGGCGGGCAGGAGCAGATCGAAGATGTTCATGTCTGCGATGCCCAGCACCAGATCACCGCCACGATCGAGGATGGCAGCATACTCTGCAGTCGGCCGCTCCATCGTGGTGATGACCTGACTTACGTCTATCCCGCAATCCCGCATATGCCGCAGCAGCGACCGGCCAGCCTCGTCTTCCCCCACGATGGAGACGAAGCTCGTCGAAATTCCCAGACGCGACAGGTTTTCGGCAACGTTACGCGCGACCCCGCCCATGCTGTGTACGCTGTCGACGGGGTTGGATGTCGCGTAGACGAGGTCCTGCCGCGCGCGATACTTGCGGTCCAGCACCGCGCCTCCAATACAGACGGCGCGCGTGCGGTCGGGCATCACATATCCACGGCCCAGAATGTAGCCTTTCTGCATGAGCTGCACGATGTGTGCTGCGACGGTCGACCTTGCAATGCCAAGCCTTGAGGCAATCTCCTGCTGCCCTGCGAAAGGATTGTCCTTGATGATGGCCAGAATGGCCGCTTCCTGGCTCGCGAGATCGTCCATGCGCGCGTAGTTCCCGATGACGAGTAGCCGCTATAAACAAAAGTCGTTGATGTCAACATCTGTTATGATCATTCGTAGTGCGCGCCGATCCGTCCTCGATATGCAGCAGAGACCGCCCTACCTACGCGCCCGGAGGCCGTCCATCAGCAGGCCGATCAAGCGATATGAACGATCTTCCCAGTCCGGTGAGTCCGGCATCGAGTAGATGCTCGACAGCGCCTGCATGAGGTCGGCCGTGTCGATGTCGGTGCGGATCAGCCCTCTTTCTCCTGCCGTTTGCACAAGGCCGTCGAATGCGGATCTTACCGCGGCGAATCCTTCGGCGAAGAGCGAGGCATTGGACGTCATGAGGGGCTTCAGACTCTCCGCGAGGCCGCGTTTGGTAGCAATGTAACTGACAAACCGGTGCATCCATTCCTCCAGTGCGACATCAGGCGCATACCGGTTGGCAAGGTCCTCGGCGGCGCCGGCCAAGCTCTCCAGCTCTCGCCGGTAGATTGTCTCGACCAGATGTCCGCGGGTCGGAAAGTGCCGATAGAGGGTTCCGATGCCGACGCCTGCTCGTCGCGCTATATCCTCCAGGGAGGTTTGGACGCCGTTCTCCGCGAAGGCCGCGGTAGCCACATCGACCAGCTTTTCGCGATTGCGGAAGGCATCAGCGCGCAGCTTTGGCGTTTTTGAACGTGAGGTCTCAGGCTCGGCCACGGCCAAGATTCGTGCTCCAGAAAATCAGGGCTTGACCGGAAGCTGCAAGCCGCTACCTTAAACGGAGGCGCCTCCGATTAACCGGAGTGCCCTCCACTTCTTATTCCAGATGGGAGCCGGATGCCATGGCGAATGTGCGGATGCCTTCCAGTTGCTCATATGGTGCCCGGCTGCCGGAGATCCAGATGGCGCCGGCGCTACTTCGGTTTCTCGTGACAGTGGTAGGAGCTTGACCCATGACACGAACCATCGGCGTTTCACTTGATATCAACGGACGGCAATACGCGATCGACATTGAGCCTCGCGTGACTCTGCTTGATGCCCTGCGTGAGCATCTGGGCCTCACGGGCACGAAGAAGGGCTGTGATCAGGGCCAGTGCGGTGCCTGCACCTGCCATGTTGACGGCCGGCGCGTACTTTCCTGTCTCATACTCGCCGCACAGGCGGAGGGGCGGCAGGTCACCACGATCGAAGGGCTGGCGGGAGCTGATGGCAACCTGCATCCCGTGCAGGCTGCATTCATCAACAACGATGCCTTCCAATGCGGCTACTGCACGCCCGGCCAGATCATGTCGGCAGTCGCGTGCATCCGCGAGGGCCACGTGGGCTCCGAGGAGGAAATCCGCGAGTACATGTCCGGAAATCTCTGTCGGTGCGGCGCCTACAACAGTATCGTCGCGGCGGTTCGGGAAGCTGCGGACGCCATGGCGCAAGACACGGTGGAGGTAGCCTGATGAGGGATTTTTCCTACCTACGTGCCGCATCGATGGCCGAAGCGAGCCAGGCAGCGCAACAGGCTCGCGCCATGCTGCTGGCCGGCGGCACCACCCTACTCGATCTTGCCAAATGCGGCGTGTCGGAGCCGGATACGGTGATCGACATCACCCACCTTCCCGGACTGAGCGAGATTACCGTCAATGCCAATGGCGCAACCATCGGGGCGTTGGCGAAGATGAGTGACGTCGCCGAACACCAGGCCGTCAAGGCGGCATTTCCTGCCGTCAGCCAATCGCTCGCCCTTGCCGCATCGGCTCAACTCCGCAACATGGCGACGATCGGCGGCAACCTGCTGCAGCGAACCCGGTGTCCGTATTTCCGCGATCCGGCTACATTCACAGCCTGCAATAAGCGAAATCGGGGCTCCGGCTGTTCGGCGATCGGAGGGGTGACCCGCAATCATGCCGTTCTCGGTACGAGTGACGACTGCATAGCCACATATCCGGGAGATCTTGCTGTCGCCCTGGTGGCCTTCGACGCCGTTGTCGACCTCGGCGCCCGCAGGGTTGCGATCGACGATTTCTTCCTGATGCCGGGCAACACGCCGGACAGGGAGACTGTGCTCGGCCACGGCGAGATCGTCAGGGCCATCGCAGTTCCGGCTTCACCGGCTGCGAGAAACTCCACCTACCTCAAGGTTCGCGACCGGCAATCCTATGAATTCGCAGCGGCCAGTGCTGCTATCGGAATCGAGTTCGAGGCAGACGGAAAGACGATCCGGGATATCCGCATCGGCATTGGTGGAATAGCCACGAAGCCATGGCGGGCGCGTGCCGTGGAACAGGCACTTGTCGGCAAGGTTCTCGAAGCGGATGCAGTAGCGGCAGCCAGTCGGCTCGCCGTGGAAGGCGCTGTTTCCCATGGCGGCAATCACTACAAGATCGAACTCGCGCCCCGTGTGGTTGCACGGGCCATCCTGAACGTTGGAGGTCTCGCATGACCATAATGCCACCCCGCAAACACGGCGACGCATCCGACGGCATGGTCGGGGGCCGACAGACCCGTTTCGAAGGCAGCATGAAGGTCACGGGAGCCGCGACCTATGCGCTCGAATATCCCGTGGAAGGTGTCGTCCACGCGGTGCTTGTTCAGAGTACAGTGGCGGCCGGCCGCATTGCCTCCGTCGATACCGCCGCAGCGCTGGCAGCACAGGGAGTCCTGCTCGTGCTGACGCCTTTCGATGATCTAGGTCTGATGACCGCTTCCGACTGGCAGGGCAACCGCCCGAGCAACCAACCGTATCACCCGCTTCCCCAAGAGGTGCGGTTCAATGGCCAGTCGATCGCGGCAGTGGTCGCCGAAACGCGCGAACAGGCAATAGAAGCGGCCAAGTTACTGGAGATCGTTTACGAGGAAACCGCGTCGGTCGCCAGCCTGGACGATCCCGATGCCGGCGAGGGCGAGTTGCAGGAACACCTTACCTCCGAATGGGGAGATGCGGCTTCCGCCTTTTCGTCGGCGCCGGTGAAGATCGAGGCCGAATACAGGACGCCTCGCGAATATCACGTGGCCATGGAGCCGCACGGGCTGACGGCCAAATGGGATGGCGATCAACTGACCATCTGGGAACCAAGCCAATGGGCGCACGCAATGGCACGGAGTTAT
>JAEYTV010000090.1 GCA_023433855.1 Pseudomonadota bacterium
GCCCAATCCCGCGGCTATGACA
Source organism: Pseudomonadota bacterium (assembly GCA_023433855.1). GTDB lineage: Bacteria > Pseudomonadota > Alphaproteobacteria > Rhizobiales > Rhizobiaceae > Neorhizobium. The sequence continues at coordinate 23 of JAEYTV010000090.1, forward strand.
GCCTCATCGTGGTGACGGCGAGCAGCTTAGCGATCCGAGTCGTCAGCACACGAGTCTTACCGGAGCCAGGGCCTGCCAACACAAACATCGGTCCGTCGCGCCAAGCGACGGCCGCAGCCTGTGCCTCGGTCAGTTCGGACAAGGCAACGCTAAGGGCGGAATCGTTCATGTCAGGCCTCTCAGAGACAGAATAGCGTTGCGGAACGGTGCCGGCATGCGCAGCGCCAGCGCAGGATTTTCTGCGCACTGTTTTGCCAGTATGGCAGCATAGCCGCTCTTGTCATTCTCAAGCGTCGCAATCAACGTTGCGTCGTCGAAGTTTGCCGCCGCTGCATTTCCGAAAGAAACTAGGATGGCTTTAAGTTCAGGCTGCAGCCCATCCGCGACCAGTTGCTGTTCGAGATAACCTGCTGGCAACGAGAAAGCGCGCCGCGCCATCTCGTGAACGGGAAAGTTTCGTGCTGTAATTCTAGCGATATAGCTAAGTCCAGCGGCATCACCATCGACGACGGCCAGCCACGGATAACCCAGCGCTCTTGCGAGGACGGCGAAGATTTCCGGACTGCCGTTGTTCTGAAAATCGATGACTGAGACGCCGTGCTCGTCAAGGTCATAGCCCAGGCCTTTGGCAATCCCGTGAACCAAATGATAGTCGGAAGGCCCTTCCACCAGCAGCCATCTGCGTGCGAAGAAAATTTCGCCGCGAATGCGACGGGCGAATGTCTCCAGTTGCTCCAATTCAGCGTCTGAAATGAATTCCTGCGACGCATCATAAGCCTTCCGGAGAACAGCATGGATCGCCTGTGTGTCGGGCCGACCCCCATAAGCAACGAGGAGCTGGCGGTATTGATTTTGCGGCAAGGAACCGGAAAACACCAGTTCGTTGAGGCCTCGGTCATACATGATCAGGTCAGCAGAGGCTGCAACGATGGCATCGAGCTGAGGAATATGAGGAACCGACGCGCGAAACTGGCGCGGCAGCGAGCTGACTGTCGTACCGTCTGCCTCGACCCGCACGACGCGGATATCCCGGAAAGGAACATGCTGAAGAAAGTAAGGCGAATGCGTCGTGACAATCTTCTGTCCTGGAAGTTCGCTGATATGACGCCAGAGGCTTCGCGCGGCCTGCGGATGGAGGTGGGTTTCTGGTTCTTCGAGGGCGAGAACGGCCGAGCTTTCGGGCCGGTACAGGTCGCTAAGGATCAGCTCGACGAAGGCCTTAAACAGGAACATTACAGAGAGACTCTGGACGCCTTGTCCATGCCGCGCCAGTGGTAGCCAAGGCTTGCCGCCCTCTGTTTGGTAAATGACCTCGGCTTTGGATAGGATATCCCAGGTGTTGAGCGGCAAAAGGCGTAACCCAGCTTCGCCGGGGACGTCGGCGGCCGCGACACGGCTAATGTGCGACAGGCCGGTCGCAAGATTTGCGAGGAGCGGATCGGCATCGAGAAGACGGCGGTTCAGGAGATCGAAGATGCGCTTCGACTTTTGCTCCAAGGGCTCGGGGATCTGGACCGTCCTGAGCAACTTGCCCCAAAACTGGCTTCGAGACGAAAACTCATCCGCGGCATCGCGAAGTGCTTCCAAATAGAAGACTGGGAGGAACTGGAAAAACTCCTGGAGATTGACTGCGCGGGCACCACGACCAACGAGCGGGTTCCTGTGTACGTTCAGAAACTCCCAACGTGGAACGAAACTCTCCTCGGCTGCGTCCCACGAGCAACTTACGCGCATGATGATGGAGGCCCGCCCGGAGACTGGGTCGAGCTGGATAATATCTTCCAACTCACCATGGAGATCCTCGGGCCACTCGCTGGCGACCTCTTCCTGAAGCTCGACCTCAATTACTACCGGATCGCCGACTTTGGGATCGGGCCTACCGTCACATAGGTGAACGTCGTACTCTGTAAATCCGGTGCCCCGCTGTCCCCATCTTCGGGTTAGCGCGATACGGATCGCCTCAAGGATCGCCGACTTGCCAGCATTATTGGAGCCAATCAGAACGGTAACGGGACTAAGATCTATATCGGCCTGTCGAATGGAACGAAAATTTGCAATCTTTAGTCTTTTTATTTGCATCCTGTGCAGCCTCCCCGTGTCGACTGCACAGTATCTCCGATGGCGCAGTTTGAAATAGGGAATATGCCGGGCACCGCGATTTCTATCGGTGTTTTAAACTTAAAAATGAATGGCAACTTTTACAACTGTGATCGACGGTATCCGGCGACCATAAGGCGGTCGCTTAGCGGCGAGACGCCTTTCATCTGGTCACGACCGCCTCCAACGCCATTTCGGGCGCGGAGCTCTCTGCAATGGTCGAGTCTCTTTACAGGCGGCAACGCGCTCCAGCAGGAACCGGCCGACGCAAGCGCTCAAACGAGCTCTCTGCGCCAGATTGTCTCGGAATAGTCGGGACCGGCGATGAGGATGTGCCCATCACCACCTGTGCTGCTTCCTCCGGTACGTAGCGCGCCGTCCGTGTCAGGCGTGAAATCGGTCAGGAAGCTGAGCAACCGACCGGCGGACTCCGCATCCTCGACGCGCCGCACCAGCTTATAGACATGGCGATCAATGCCAAACCGCCAGCCCGGCATGAACTCGATGCCGATATAATTGCCGCCAATCTCCCGAGCGGCATTTTCGAAGAGCGGGTCGAGTACCGTTGCATATGCATTGCGGATCAGTTGCGGCCATTCTGCAGTATAGTCGTAGGGCCGAGTCTCCGGTGGGTCCGTGATCTGCCCGACAAGACCGGATTGGTCGAAGGCGAACACGCAAGCCGTACGTGTAACGGGCGGCAGCCCATTCACCGTGGCGATCTTGCAAACCTGGCGTAGCGCTTTGTTCCGTGCGGAATTGATCTCCTTTTCGGTGACTCCATAGGTGTTGAAGCCTGCCCGCCCCTTGCTTTCCAGCACATGGACTTCGCCGGCGGCCGAGAAGGCAAGGAAATCTGGTTCCGACTTGGCGCCTGGCTTCACTTGATGCCGGAAATATTTAGGCATGGTCTTGGGATAGGGCGCCCTCGCCGCGGCTGGCACCAAGGCACCGCTATGCTGTTCAAGCGGCACTACGATGGCCGCCCTGAGATGTGTCTGCGCAAACCAGTGGGTCAACGCCTCGCCGAGCAGGAAGGCGTCCGCTTTCCGCTGTGAGGCAGTCTCGTGCATGAAACCGCGGGTCGGGAACAGGTTGGAAGAGAGCAGGCTGAAAATGGTCGCGACCCCGCGAAGCGACCACCAAAACGGGCCGCTCAGGTGGTGCACGGGATGGCTTGGGCCGAGCGTGATTAGCGAACGCGCGAGCGCGAGCCGCGTCGCAGTGATCGTCGAGACACTCCCCAGATGGCCAAAGCCATGCGGAAAGCCCGAGCAGCTTATCGCTTTGTGCGGGATGGTAGTCTCCAATTTGCGAGATGTCTCTGGTCGGCCAACGGCTTGTTCGCCGATGCCCTCGGAAAAACAAGGAAAGGGAATCGACACGTCCTAGTATCCGCAGAACATTAAAAGCTGCAACACTGGTGCGTCGTTATAGGCCACAGCCTCCACACTACCACTTCAGCGACGATACCATGTTGCGGTATCGCTCAGGGATTCTGCAGGAAGTTAGCGCGCTTGCCAGCGACAAGCTGGATTGTGAAAGCCCCGCTCGCTACTGCGCTGCCAACTTGCGGCACCCGTCCCTCGGCAAGGTCTCTCGTCGCAACTGGCTCAAGCAAATATATATTGTCGCAGTTGTGACGCTGGCGTGGCCAATCATCTGATAGACATTCGAAACGCACAAGTTCCTCGCCTCGCACAACAACTGGCCAGGGTACTTCCGACACCCAAGCGGACTGGCAGGTAATGAAAGCTTTTAATGAATGTTTAACGGCGGAAATGAGGGCGCAAAGCTGCCAGCCAACAAGAAAAAGGCATGGCTGCCTGTAGCGGAAATCATTTCCGCTTAGGCGGTCCGGCTACACGCTTGCGTTTGGCAATCGCTTCGAAATCCAGTCCCCGGAAGATCGAGTAGTCGATCTCCGGATCAAGCGGCAGGACTTTCAGCTTGCGCGCCTCCTTCTCTGTCGCGACGTCGAAACCGTAGAGGTCATGCTCGTCGATGCCTGCGCTGTGTCCGGCCTGCACGCGGCGTTCGCGCGGATCGACGCCCGACTCGCGCATGTCCTGGATATTGCCGCTTCGAAGTGAGTGGAAGACCTCGCGCCGGCCGCCGCTTTCCTCGGCAACCTTGGGCTTGATTCCTGCCCTCCTGAACAGCCGCTGCATGTAAGACGAGCCACTCTTGCTGGGGTCCTTCAGGTTCATGATGTTCGGGAACAGGAAATTCGATCCTTGGCGGGTCGCCCAGTCGATGAAGCCGATCTCCTTCAGGAAGTCATGAAGCACGAAGTAACGCTCACTGTCCTCAGTCTTCACCGGAACGGTGGTCCAGATGCCGTTGATCTGCGTTAGGCGCGTCACCTGCCCGACCCAGATATTGGAGAACTGTTCGCGGATGTCGTTTCCGCGCAAATGGATCAGCAGCCCCAGCCGCCGCGAGGTGAGATGGCCAAGGAGCGGCAGCATGATGTCTTCCATCAGCCCGGATTCAATGCCAGTCTTGAACAGGTTGTTCATCTTCGATGCGCCAATGGGGGTCGCCCGGCGCGGGCTCTCGGCCGTCTTCGGAATTCTGATCTTTGCCCCACCGAACGGATCGGTAAAGCCACCTCCGGCAATCGCCGAGCGGATCGCTGCTTTGATGACAGCGAGGTATCCGTCCTTGAACGTAGTCTTGGCCAGCGGTTTCAGGTGAAGATCCCTGTTGTTCTCGATGACCTGCCAGGGCGTGAGATCCGGATCGCGCTGATTATTGTCTCCCGGCCAGAACTGCATAAGGTTGACGAAGGCCTGCAGGTCCGCGGGGACGTAGGTGTTAACGGGGTGATCGCCGATCAGCTCGATGAACAGCGCGAGGCGGCTTTTTGCGGTCGCAAGGTCGCGAGCGATGTTGGCCCCGCCCGAAAGACGGCGCCCGGCGATGTAGGTCGGGATCACGTCGCTCAGTTTAGGTTGGACGGATTTCGGCCGCCTGACGGTCCGCCGATCCAACTCGAAGGCTGGGATCAGTTTCCCCTCGGTATCGCGCGGCATATCTTGCTCGTCGGAGGGGGCTTCAGCGGCCGTATAGCGATGAACGACGTCGGCTCGCAATACGGTAGATGTCTTCGTTGCAGACTTCGGGGCGCTCGTGATCTGCGGCGACGCAGGATCCGAGAGTGCTGACGACGTAGACAGTTTCGCGATCGCGGACTGCTTCAGCATGTCCGCATGGCCTACGATGAGTTCGTTAAAAGGCTCGCCGCGGGCCTGCAGTTCCAGTTCCCGGTTGAGGCCGACGAGATCGCGGATGCCTGCAGCCTTCTGCAACTCCTCGGTGGGGATAGGTGCATCCGAGCGATCGATCATTCGAAGGTAGGCCTTCAATTCGCCCTTCATCTCGATGACGGCTTCAAGCGCCCGCGTCTCGCTGTTGTCGTCTTCTTGCATACCTCTGCCGTGCCTTATCTCATCGAACATCAATCTGGCCCTGGCCGCCAGAAGATCTGCCAGCAGCCTGGCGCGCCTGTGGGAGCAGGCACCAAGACTGAGCCGTAAGGGTGGAATGGCTCGCCTGCCACCGATCGTCTTCGGCAGCTTAATCTGGAAGATGTAAACAGACCCTGATTTTGCGAGGTAGGGACCGGGCCCTCTACCGCCGACCTTCCTGATAGTCGGTACTTGATTCGGCGCTTCGGGCGATACCCCGACGTGTACCGGAAGGTGTACCGGGCGCGATACCTGCATGATGTTCACTCCTCAAAGGCCGCTGGGGAGCAGAGGTTTTACGAGGAAATCCAAGGCTTTGCAGGTAACTGGCGGAGAGTGAATACAGCCATGGCGGAGAGGGTGGGATTCGAACCCACGATACGGTTGCCCGTATGCCGCATTTCGAGTGCGGTGCTTTCGACCACTCAGCCAC
>JAEYTV010000092.1 GCA_023433855.1 Pseudomonadota bacterium
ATTATGTGCCGGGCGAGATCCAGCATCTCCCCCTCAATCTTGAAATCCTTGATCTCCGAGAAAATATCCTTGGCCGATCTGACTTCATAGTCGTAGTTCAGCGTGCTGGCGATCAGTCCGTCTTCACTCGGACGGATGAGCAACGTTCTCAATCGCCTGAAAACCACGGTGCGGGCGAGGGCTACGACGCTCTTTTCCTGAAGTCCCTGACGGATAAGCGCGTAGATTTCGGCCGACGGCTTGTCGACGGGAGCAAGATAATAGGGGCGGTCGAGATAGATGGTGTCGACTTCGCTGCAGGGTATGAATGTTTCGAGTTCAAGGGTCTTGTCGCTTTCGGGCACGGCGGCCTTGATTTCCTCAGGCTCCAGGAAAACATACTCGCCGCTCGATATCTCATACCCCTTGACAATCCCGTCCTTGTCGACCGCCTTGCCGGTTTCCGCATCTACCATTTCGCGATGTACACGGTGCCCCGTCTCGCGATTGATGATGTGAAAGCTCACCCGGTCAGAGGTGGAGGCGGCTGTGTAGAGTCCCACCTGGCAACTCAATTCGCCGATCTTCAGGTAGCCTTTCCAGTTTGCACGCGGCGCCACAATCAGAACTCCGTGAAAGCCTATCAACCGACCGGCGCGGCCCTTTGTTCCGCAGCGCTGATCTAGAACATGAACAAGCCGTTCATGCCGGCGGAACCAAATGCGCGAAGCGCGCGTTGCAGACGAAAATCCGGGCCATCGAGATTTCGGAGAGGTAGGCAACCCGTGTCTGAATCACAGTTGATTGGTGATCCTGCACGTGCAGACATAGTGAGGCTTATCCCGGCTCTCCGCGCATTTGCTCGCACGTTCTGCCGTAATCCGACCGACGCTGATGACCTGGTGCAGGAAACGTTGATGAAGGCCTTGGCCAATCTCGACAAGTTCGAGCCAGGTACCAAGCTGAAGAGCTGGCTCTTCACCATCATGCGCAACACCTTCTATACCCGTGCCAAGGTGCTCGGTCGCGAGGCGCCGGGGATAGAGGAAAACGTCTCGGGCGACACTCCGATGGCGGCGACGCAGGAGACCTCGGCACGGGCGCGGGAGGTTCAGCGTGCACTGCAGAAGCTGCCCCCCCATTATCGCGAGGTCCTCACGCTCGTTGCCATTCTCGGCGAGAGCTACGAGACGGCGGCGGAAATCTGTGATTGCGCGGTCGGTACGGTCAAGAGTCGCCTCAACCGCGCCCGCCATCAGATTCTGCACGAGCTGGGCGAAGAGACTTGATAAGTGCCGGCCTGCGGGGCTGTTTTCGGGAGAGCGTCATGAGATTCACGTTGATTGCGACGGTCATCGTCCTTGTGACCATCGCTCCTATGTTCGCGTTCATCTAGCGGCTGTTGAAGCCCTGTCTTGCACGTCAGCCGGGGTTTTCGTCGAGCTCCGGGTAGCAGCGAAATATGCCCGATTCGTTGAAGGCCAGCCGTCGTGGGGAACGAAGATATGACTGAAGGTTCGGTCTCTCCCGAACAAGGTCGCGAAGTTTCGCCAATCTCGGATAGTCACGATCGAAACTGGCCATGGCGCGAGGAAAGGCATAAGCCAGTCCTTCGGCAACCTGGAACAGAGACAGATCGATGTAGGTCGCTGCGGCGCCGATCGTGTAGCCCTTGTCCGCGGGATTGGCGGCGATGACGCGATCGAAATAGCCCATGAATTTCGGAACGCGCTGCGCGAGGAAGGCTTTTGTTCGGGCCTTCGCCTCCTGCCGCTGATCTTCGTAATAATCCTCGGTGCTGATCGGATGGTGCGTATCGTGGACCTCGGCGACGAAATCCGTCACCGTCAACTGGAGGCCGTTGATGAAAATTCGCGATTTCTCATCCCCGGGAACGAGGTCGAGCTTGGGGCCGAGGTATTGGAGGATGTTGGCGACGTGCGGAACAATGATCTCACCATCCTTGAGAAAAGGCGGAGCGAACGGCATCTCGAGGTACCCGTGTTTCCCTTTCAGATACTCGAGCATCGCCGACTTGCCGTGGGTGCTGCGGGCGACGTCCACGTACTTGGCGCCCGCATCTTCAAGGGCGAGACGCACAAACTCTCCCCGGCCCTGCAGACCATCCCAGTAGTAAAGTTCATAAGCCATGGTTACTCCAAAAAGTCGGCAATTTTCCTCAGGTCGTCTATGAACTGGGTCCGGTTGACTTGCGCGTCTGGCTGATCCCAACTCCTCAGCAACGCAGAGGGGTGAACCGTGACGAGTACAGGCGTCCCGTCCGCTGCTGTCAGAATTTGTCCCCGGTCCCGCGTAACCTTTGCCCCTCTTCCGAGCAGGGTGTAGAGCGCGGTCGCGCCAAGCGCCACGGCAAGGGCCGGCTTCAAGAGCCGGAACTCAGCTGCCAGCCACCAGGCACAGGCCTGGATCTCGCCACCAGTGGGCTTGGCGTGTATGCGAAGCTTGCCGCGTGTCGTGAACTTGAAGTGCTTCACCGCATTGGTGACGTAGCAAAGGTCTCGATCGACCCCGGCTTCCTGAAGCGAGTGGTCAAGGAGCTTGCCGGCAGGTCCAACGAAGGGCCTTGCTGCGGCGTCCTCCTTATCGCCGGGTTGCTCTCCGACAAGCACAATTCTTGCTTTTGTGGGCCCTTCGCCGAACACCAGATGGGTGGCGTGTCTGTAAAGGTCGCAGCGTGTGCAGCTCCCGGCATTGCTGTTGATCTTCGCGATGGTGTCGCCTTCCGCACCAGGGGTATCGAAGGCGGGGCCTTTGCGCGCTGATAGCATGGTGAATCCCTCGACTGCGCCCCAACGAGGCAGGTGGCGAAGTGTTCCCCTTCGGCACGCCGTTTATCGGGTCGCCGTTTGGAACTTTTTCGCGAAGCTTGTGTTGAGCACTCGGGCTTTGCGGGCGGCGCCGCTCGCGGATACATTCTCGTTCGGACAGGATTTCACCATGGCCATTATGATTACCGCGATCCTCTTCATGTTGATCGGGATCGCACTGGTCGTCGGCGGCGGGCAATTGGTGCTCCTTGGCGGAAGTGCCTATTACCTGGTCTGCGGGCTCGCCTTCATTCTGACTGCGGTTCTGCTTTTTCTTCGGAAATCGCTCGCCCTACGGGTCTACGCTGTCATAGTGCTAGCGTCGCTGCTCTGGGCCGTCTGGGAAGTAGGGTTTGACTGGTGGCAGCTCGGACCCCGCGGCGGTGTCATCATCCTCCTCGGCATCTGGCTGCTCACCCCCTGGATACGCCGGCCGCTCGGATTTTCCAGCCCGACCGGTGTCCGCTACGGGGCCAGTGGGACCCCGTTGGCTATCGCCGTGGTCATCGCGATCGTAGTCGCTGTGGTTTCCATGTTCATGGATCCGTACGACCGGAGCGGCGAACTGCCGTCACAGTCCGTCGCGGCCGCACCGCCCATGGGCGGCGATGTGCCGCCGGGCGAATGGCATCAGTACGGGCGCACTCCTTATGGCCAGCGCTACTCGCCGCTCGACCAGATCAATGTCGACAACGTCTCCAATCTTACGGAGGTCTGGCGGTATCAGACAGGTGACGTAAAGCTCCCTGAAGACGTGGGCGAAACGACCTATCAGGTGACCCCCCTGAAGGTCGGCAATTCTCTTTATATCTGCACGCCGCACAACTGGGCGATCGCTCTCGATGCGACGACCGGACAAGAGAAGTGGAAATATGATCCGAACGCCGGTCTCAATCCGGACCGGCAGCACCAGACCTGTCGCGGGGTTACCTACTACAAGGATGAGGCTGCCCCGGCGGGCGCGGCGTGCAGCGAGCGGGTCTACCTTCCTACCTCGGACGCGCGCCTCATAGCGCTTGATGCTTCCAACGGGCAGGTCTGCACCTCCTTCGCTGACAACGGAACGCTTCGGCTGGAGACCGGCATGCCCTATAACCCGGCCGGTTATTACTACTCGACCTCGCCGCCGGTGATCGCTGCCGGCAAGATCATCATCGGCGGCGCAGTCAACGACAATTATTCGACGCAGTCGCAGTCGGGTGTGATCCGCGCCTTCGATGTCAACACAGGAGAACTAATCTGGAACTGGGATTCGGGCAATCCGACGCAGACACAGCCGCTTGCTTCGGGTCAGACCTATACGGCCAATTCACCGAACAGCTGGTCGGTTTTCAGCGTCGATGAGCAGCTTGGCCTCGTGTATATCCCGCTCGGCAACCAGGTTCCGGACCAGCTCGGCATGGGCCGGAGCGAAAACGTCGAAAAATATTCGTCGTCCATCGTGGCGCTGGATATCAACACCGGCGCCGACCGTTGGGTCCGTCAGACGGTGCATCATGACCTCTGGGACATGGACGTGCCGGCTCAGCCGGTTCTTCTCGACATCACCAAGCCCGACAATACCGTCGTGCCTGCGCTGGTTGGACCCACCAAGCAGGGTGACATCTACGTGCTCGACCGCCGCAACGGCGAGCCCATCATCCCCGTGACGGAAGAGCCGGCCCCCGGCGAAGCCATCCCGGAGGATTTTACCGCCCCTACGCAACCGACATCGGCCTTGACCTTCAAGCCGAAGCCGCTCGAAGAACGGGACATGTGGGGCATCAGCATGTTCGATCAGATGGTCTGCCGGATCTGGTTCCACCAGCACAAATACGAGGGGCGCTACACGCCGCCCTCGCTCGAAGGCACGATCGTCTATCCGGGCAATTTCGGAACCTTCAACTGGGGCAGCGTCGCCGTCGACCCGGAGCGGCAGGTGATGTTCGGCATGCCGACCTATCTTGCTTTTACCTCCCGGCTCGTCCCGCGTTCGGAGATCCCGCCAAAGGGCGAAGGCGAGAAGGGCAGCGAGCAAGGTCTCAACCGCAACGAAGGTGCACCCTACGGCGTCTATATGGGCCCCTTCCTCGGTCCTCTGCAGATCCCCTGCCAGGCGCCGCCTTGGGGCTATGTCGCAGGCGCCGACCTTCGCACCGGCGAGGTCGCATACATGCATCGGAACGGTACCGTCTACGACATGACCCCGCTGCCCCTGCCGCTAAAGGTCGGCGTTCCCGGTATCGGCGGCCCGATGATCACCAAGGGAGGCGTGGCATTCCTCGGTGCTGCAGTTGACAATTACCTCCGGGCCTACGACCTCACCACCGGTGAAGAACTCTGGAAGGCGCGGCTCCCGGCCGGCGGGCAGGCCACGCCGATGACGTACGCGGTGGATGATGGACGCCAGTTCGTGGTGATGGTCGCGGGCGGACATGGCTCGGTGGGCACCAAGCCCGGGGACTACGTCATCGCCTACGCCCTGCCGCGTTGAACCGACGTGAGAACGAAGAGGCCGGGATCTGGCTGCGAGATCGCGGCCTCTTTGCAACAAAATCCCGGCAGACTATGCGCCGGGTCCGCAATGGATGCTGTTGTGAACATTGGTGACGCCACGTACGCTACGCGCGATCTCCTCGGCTCTCGCCACTTCTTCCAACCGCAATACGCTGCCGGCCAGACTGATCTCCGTGCCGCTGGCGGTGACCGTCACGTCGGTGGCATCGATGCCGCCGGCTGACGCCAGCGCGTCCGATACTGCGCCCTCGAGCTCTGACCGCGGAGGGAATTCTGTTTCCACCTGCGGCGGCGTCTCATGAAAATGCTGATGTTTGAACACCATCTGTCGTTCTCCCGTATATGGACAGGAAAACAACGTTTGTCGCAGGCCAATGGTTCATGCCCCGCCGCCGACTACCGATGCAATGATCTCCTCGAGCTGGTTCTGGGAGAACGGCTTTGCCAACCGGGGTAGGCGAGTGTCGCCGCCGGAGGGAAGTTCCGCATAGCCGGTGGCGAGGACGACAGGAAGGTCGGGGCATTCCCTCTTCAGTTCCGCGGCCAGTTCCGATCCGGTCATCCGCGGCATCGAGTGGTCGGTAATGACGAGATCCAACTGATGCCTGCCGTCTTTCAACGCCTGCAGCGCTTCAGTTCCGCTGTGCGCCTCGATCACGGTGTGGCCAAGGTCTTCGAGCATCAGGGCCGTGTTCATCAGGACCAGGGCGTCGTCATCGACGGCCAGGATGGTCAGTTTCCTATTGGTGTTCGACGCCGGCGGGGTCGCAGCAGCTTCCGGCGAGGGGGTCGCAACCTCCGCGCTAGCCACGGGGAGAAAGAGCGAGATCGTGGTTCCGACGCCCTTGCGGCTCTCGATCATCAGCTTGCCACCGGATTGTTCGGTCAGGCCCTGCACCATGGACAGACCGAGGCCTGTACCCTTTCCGACGCCCTTTGTGGTGAAGAAGGGGGTTGTTGCCTGCGCTATCGTCTCTTCATCCATTCCTTCGCCGGTGTCGGAGACCAGAAGCCGAACGTAACGGCCCGGCTTCAGGTTGCGCACGGCTCGGTCGGCCACAATCTCCTCGGCGGCTATGGTGATCAATCCGCCGCTCGCCATGGCGTCGCGCGCATTGACAATGAGATTGAGGATCGCTGTTTCCAGTTCGACGGGATCGGTCATCACCAGCGGAAGATGCGCGGGAAAGCGGGTCTCGATACGGGTATCCGCTCCCAGTGAGCGCTGCACGAAGTCCATCATCCCAGCGACGAGGGCAGGGGCATCGACGGACTGCATGTTGAGCTGCTGGCGCCTGGAGAAGGCAAGCATCCGCTGCGTCAGGGCAGCGCCACGTTCGGCCCCCTGGATAGCGTTATCTACAAGCGACACGAGGCTCGGGTCGTTGGGCAGTCGCTTCTTCAGGATCTCCAGACTTCCCAGCACCGCCATCAGCAGATTGTTGAAGTCATGGGCGACACCACCAGTGAGCTGGCCGATCGCCTCCATCTTCTGTGCCTGAAATAGCTCTTCCCGCGTCTGTGCCAGGGCTTTCTGTGACTCTACCTTCTCCGTGATGTCGCGGGTGATCTTTGCGAAGCCCAGCAGCTCGCCGCTGTCGCTGTGGATCGCGTCCAAAATGACATGGGCCCAGAAGCGGGTGCCATCCTTCCGCTGGCGGAGCCCTTCGCTCTCGTAACGTCCCTCCCGCTTTGCCGTCTCCAGGCTCTTGGTCGGCTGGCCTGCGGCGCGATCTTCTTCCGTATAGAATTGGGAAAAGTGCTTTCCGACGATCTCGTCGGCGGTATAGCCCTTGATACGCTCCGCACCGATGTTCCAGTTGCTGACGTAACCGTCGGGGTCGAGCATGTAGAGGGCATAGTCGGTGACACCTTGGACCAGGAGCTGGAATTTCTGCTCGCTTTCCCTGAGTTCGCCCTCGGCCTTTCTCCGTTCCGTCAGGTCACGTGTCACTTTAGCGTAACCTATGAGCCCGCCTGCACGGTCCCAGATCGGATCAATGATGACATGAGCCCAGAACCGGGTGCCATCCTTACGTACTCGCCAGCCCTCCCGCTCGAAGCGGCCTTCCGATGCGGCCGTCCGGAGCGCGTGTTCAGGCAACCGCTTCAGTCGGTCCTCCTCCGTGTAGAAGCGGGAAAAATGCTCACCCAGAATCTCCCACGCTTCATACCCCTTGAAGCGTTGCGCTCCAGGGTTCCAACTCACGATCCGCCCATCGATATCAAGCATGTAGATGGCGTAGTCCGTGATGGCGTCGACGAGAAGCCGGTACCGTTCCTCATCCAACAATGAGGCGTCGTAACTTTGCGGCATGCTCATCGGTTATTCCCAACGTGCCCTGTTCGCATCAAATATCCCCCAAGGCGCTATCGCCCTCTAACCGAGCGAAACGCACGAACTATACACAAGTTCCGCCAACGAGGAATTTTTCTCAGGTTTCTGGTGGAAGGGTGGCCGGCATTGACAGCAGCAGAACTCCGGCTTACGACTGATGAATAATAAAAATCGTCACACGTAAACGGAAGGCGGTCCCTAGTGGACGTAGCTCGGATAGCTCTTGAATCGACGCGCCAGGAAAACGTCGATCGCATCCTCGATGCGGCGGAGCGCCTCTTCAAGCACTACGGGTACACCAAGACCAATGTCGCCGACATCGCGCGGGAGCTCGGGATGTCTCCCGCCAACATCTACCGCTTCTTCTCCTCCAAAGCCGACATCCACCAGGCCCTCTGCAAGCGCATGCTCGAAGGGAGCTACGAGGTCGCGTTCGCCAATGCGATGCGGCCGGTAAGCGCTGCCGAACGTCTGCGGGACCATGTTCTGCAGCAGCACCGGATTACAGTGGAAACCATGCTCGCCGAGCAGAAGGTGCATGAAATGGTAGTGATCGCCATCGAGCAGCAATGGCCGGTTATCGAAGAATTCCTGCGGCGCATGCGCCAGTTGGTGGCGCAGATCATCCGCGAGGGGATCGCCGCGGGAGAGTTTCGTGAGCAGGACGTCCAGTTGGCCGCGGAGAATTTCAGCTTCTCCATGGTGAAGCTCTGTCATCCCCAGCTTGTTGCCAGCTGTCTGATCGAAGGTACCGTCAGCAAACCGGAAGATCTCGTGGAATTCGGGCTAAGGGCCCTGAGATAAGCCTCCGCGCCTGCCGGTTCGTCCGGTGGGTGCCCGAACCAAGTCTTGCCAGCAGGAGCGCGGTGCCATGTCCTTCGTGAACGCCAATCGTGACGGATCGTTGTTTTTCAAGGGCCTCCTCATGGCGGCAGGTCTAGCGGTCCTGGCGGCATGCTCGGAAGAAAAGAAAGCCGAGGCACCGGAGACGGTTCGGCCGGTCAAGGTGACGATGATCGCAGCAGCTGACCACGGACGGCGGCTCGAGTATGCCGGCGCGGTCAGGCCCCGCACGGAGATGAATCTCGGCTTTCGCGTGTCCGGCAAGATCACGGAGCGGCTGGTCGATATCGGTGAGCATGTGGGCCCGGGAGATGTCCTCGCCCGCCTGGATTCGATCGATTACGGCCTTGCGGGCCGGGGTGCCGAGGCCGAACTCGCCGCCGCTTCGAAGCAGGTCCAGATTTCGGGCCTGGCGCTTCGCCGTGCAGAGGCCTTGGCAGCCAAGGATGTCGCTTCCAAAGCGCAGCTCGAACAAGCGCAACTCGCGAGCGACCAGGCGATTTCCCAAAAGGAATCGGCTGAGTCTGCGCTGGAGCAGGCCCGGAACCAGGTAACTTATACGGAACTCAGGTCCGATCATGACGGCATCGTGACGGGCGTCGCCGCCGATATCGGTCAGGTGGTGAGCGCCGGAGCACCGGTCATCTCGGTCGCCGTCGATGGCGCCAAGGAGGTGGAGGTTGCCGTTCCGGAGATCGATGTCGCCCACTTCAGGCCGGGGAACACGGTCAAGGCCCGTATTTGGTCGGCCACCGATCTCGTGCTTGACGGCAGGATCCGTGAAGTGGCGGGCAGTGCCGATCCGCAGTCGCGAACCTTCGCCGTCCGGGTCAGTCTGCCGGCGGATCCGCGGGTACTTCTTGGGATGACGGCGACCGTGGAAGCCTTCGAGAACAATGCCGCTCCGAGCTTTTCTATTCCGCTTGGCGCTCTTGCCAAGCAGAACGAGCAGCCGGTCGTATGGGTCGTCGACAGGGAGAAGGGCGTGGTGAATTCACGATCCGTGAAGGTCGCCGACTTCTCCGAGGATGGCGTCAGGGTCTCCGAGGGCGTGTCGCCCGGTGACCTTGTTGTTTCTGCCGGAACGCAGTTCATGCGGGAGAACATGAAGGTGAAGCTGCCGGAGACCGTCGCATCCCGTTTTGGCAGCGTCAACAGCCAGACGACAGCCTTCATCCAACCCTGAGCCCAGAGCGCGCAAGGACGACCACCATGAGTTCCTCCCATCAAGCCAATGCGTTGGAAAAGGGTGGCTTCAACCTGTCGCGCTGGGCGATTGGACATCCGAGTATTGCGCGGTTCCTTTTCGGCCTCATCATCGTCATGGGTGCGCTTGGCATCATGAACATGGGCCAGAAGGAGGATCCGGATTTCACTTTCCGGGTGATGGTCGTGCAGAGCGTCTGGCCGGGCGCATCCCTCGAGGACATGCAGAACCAGGTCGTCAACAAGATCGAGCGCAAGCTGCAAGAGACGCCCCATCTCGATTTCGTGCGCTCCTATACCCGCGCCGGTTTTGCGATCACCACCGTTAATATCAAGGGTGACACCAATTCCAACGAAGTGGCAGACGCCTTCTACCAGGTGCGCAAGAAGGTCGGGGACATTCGGCAAGAACTGCCGAGCGGCCTGCTCGGACCGTATTTCAACGACGAGTTCGGCGACACGTTCATCACGATGCACGCCATTGTCGGGGAAGGCTACAGCTATCCTGAACTGAAGCAGTTCGCGATCCAGGCCCGAGACATGCTGCTCGCGACGCCGGGCGTCGAAAAGGCCGTCATTCTGGGGGATCAGCCCCAGAAGATCTTCATCGACGTCTCCTCCAAGGCGCTTGCTGCCCGAGGCTTGACGGTGATGAACATTCGCGATGCCATCGCCGGGCAGAACGACGTCGATCCCGCCGGCAGCGTCGAAACCGAAGAGCGATCGGTACGCATTTCCGTCGAAGGCGGAGTCACGACGCCCGAGGATATCCGCGAACTGCGGCTCAGGGCCGGTGATCAGGTTATCCGCCTCGGTGACATCGCCACGGTCAAGGAAGGTCTCGAAGACCCGTTCCAGCGCAAGTTCCGCTTCAACGGCGAGGACAGCGTGCAGGTGGGCGTCGTGATGGCGAACGGTTTCAAGGTGACGGACGTCGGGCACGGGGTGGAGCAGACCTACAAGAGGTTCGAGGAAACGCTGCCGCTCGGCGCCTCCGTTCATCAGATCTCCAACCAGCCCGAGGTCGTCACCGAAGCTGTGGGCGAGTTCACCAGAGCTCTTCTCGAAGCGCTCGTCATCGTGCTCATTGTATCGCTGATTTCGATCGGCTGGCGCTCGGGTATCGTCATCGCGATCGCCATACCGCTGGTTCTGGCGGCGACGCTCGCCATCATGTACTACATCGGCATCGAACTGCAGCGCATCTCGCTCGGAGCACTGATCATTGCCCTCGGGCTGCTGGTGGACGACGCCATGATCGTCGTGGAGATGATGGAGCGAAAGCTCGAGGAGGGGCTGCACCGTATCGATGCGGCGAGCTTTGCCTATTCTTCCACGGCCTTCCCGATGCTGACCGGAACGCTCATCACCACCGCCGGGTTCATCCCGGTGGGCTTTGCGGAATCGGCTGCGGGCGAATATGTGCGATCGCTGTTCTTCGTCGTCGGCATTGCCCTGGTGACGTCCTGGTTCGTGGCGGTCTATTTCACGCCCTGGCTCGGTTATATGCTGCTGAAGCAGCGAGCGCACGCCGGGACACACCACGACCCCTACGACACTCGCTTCTACCGCCGGCTGCGTTCCACGGTCGGCTGGGCCGTCAGGCACCGCATCATCGTGCTTCTGCTGACGCTTGCGACTTTCGGCGGCAGCCTGTGGTCCTTCCAGTTCATTCCGCAGAGTTTCTTCCCGCAGTCGTCCCGCCCTGAGATTCTCGTTGACATGTGGATGCCGGAAGGAACCGCGATCGAGGAAGTCGAGCGGCAGGCCAAGGCTCTCGAACAGAAGATCCTGCCCGACGGGGACAAGACGTTCGTCGCCACCTATATCGGCGAGGGCGTGCCGCGCTTCTTCCTGCCGCTCGATCAGCAGCTTCGCAACCCCAATTATGCCCAGCTCCTCATCATGTCCAAGGATGTCGAGGCGCGCGAGCGGCTGATCGTCAAACTGCGTGACGTTCTTGCGTCGGACTTCCCTTCCGTGCGCGGAAAGGTAGACCGGCTGTTCCTGGGGCCGCCGACCGGCTGGCCCGTACAGATGCGTGTGTCCGGCCCCGATGCGACGCAGGTCCGCCGGATCGCCGACCAGGTCAAGGAGCGCTATCATCAGCAGCCGCTGTTCGGCTCTATCCATGACGACTGGCTGGAACCGGTCGCGGGCATGAAACTCGTCATCGATCAGGATCGCGCCCGCGCGCTCGGCGTCTCGTCGCAGCGCGTCCGCCAGATGCTTCAGTCCGCCACCAGTGGGGCTCCGGTCAGTGATTTCCGTGACGGGGAAGAAACGGTCT
>JAEYTV010000093.1 GCA_023433855.1 Pseudomonadota bacterium
TTTATGTGCCGCTGAAGACGCCACTGCTGGCGCAGGCGGAGGAACAAGGCTTCGCGACCGTAGACGGGCTCGGGATGCTGCTCCACCAGGCGGTCCCCGGGTTCGAGAAATGGTTTGGCCGCCGACCGATGGTTGACCAGGCACTTCGCGAGCTCGTCATCGCCGACATGGAAAAACACGGATGATCGTCCTCGGCCTGACCGGCTCCATTGGGATGGGTAAGTCTACCACTGCGAAGATGTTTGCAGAGGAAGGGGTCCCGGTGAACGACGCTGATGCGGTCGTGCATGATCTGTACCGCACCGACGCGGCGGCCCACGTAGGGGCGGCCTTTCCCGGCACGCTGAGGAACGGTATTATCGACAGGGATGAGTTGTCTCGGCAGCTGGTAGCAGCACCAGAGAAACTCCCGGTTCTCGAAGCCATCGTACATCCGCTCGTCCGCGAGCGTGAAAGGGAGTTCCTGCAGCGTCATCGCGAAGCAGGTACGGACTTGGTCGTCCTCGATGTTCCGCTTCTGTTTGAATCAAAGGCCGAAGATCGGGTCGATGTCATCGTCGTCGTTACCTGCGATTCGCAGATACAGCGGCAAAGGGTGCTTGCGCGTCCAGGCATGACTGAGGAAAAATTGGCAATGATTCTCTCCCGCCAGCTACCTGACGTGGAAAAGCGCAGGCGCGCGGATTTTATCGTCGATACGGGTCTTGGTATGGATGCGGCGAGGGAGCGGGTGAGAGACATCATACTGGCCGTGAGATCCGGAAGGACGAGTGACAACCATGCGTGAGATCATCTTCGATACGGAGACTACCGGCCTCGAAGCCAAGGTCGACCGCATTATCGAGATCGGCGGGGTAGAACTCATCAACAACTTCCCGACCGGCAAGACATTGCATCTCTACATAAATCCGGGTGACCGCAAGGTGCATCCGGATGCCCTTGCGGTCCACGGCATTACCGATGAGTTCCTGAAGGACAAGCCGCCGTTTGCCGAAGTCGCCGGACAGATTGTCGAGTTTTTCGAGGGCGCCAAGTGGATCGCCCACAATGCGACGTTCGATATCGGCTTCATTAACGCTGAATTCGAGCGGCTCGGCCTGCCACCAGTGATGATGGATCAGGTGGTCGACACGTTGGCCATGGCGCGCCGCAAGCACCCGATGGGTCCCAATTCACTCGACGCGCTCTGCCGCCGTTACGGCATCGACAACACGCACCGCACCAAGCACGGAGCGCTTCTCGATTCCGAACTTCTGGCGGAAGTCTACATCGAGATGACCGGTGGCCGTCAGGCAGCGCTGGGACTTGTCGGCAGCGATACGTCCACGACGATTATCCAGGTCGAAGAACTGGTAGTGGCGGCGACCGGCCGGCCTCGGCCGCTGGCCCCCCGGCTGACCGAGGCGGAGCTTCAGGCCCACGCCGCGATGGTGGCATCCATGAAGAAGAAGGCTGTGTGGCTGTCTTACGAAGTGGATGAATAAAAAAACCCGGTCTGAACCGGGTTTTTGAATGCTGCTGGGTGCCGAGCTAGCTGTTCAGGGCCTGAACCTTGGCGCGAGCCTGTTCCTCCGCCATTCGCTGCGTAAACATTTGTGCGAAGTCGATCGGATCGATCATCAGCGGCGGGAAACCGCCGTTGCGGGTCACGTCCGCGATGATCTGCCGAGCAAAGGGGAACAGCAACCGGGGGCATTCGATGAACAGCAGGGGAAGCATGTGTTCCTGCGGGAAGCCGGCGATACGGAAAACGCCCCCGTATACGAGTTCGGCCGCGAAAACGACCTTGTCGCCTTCCTTCGCCTCCGCATTTAGGGTCAGCACTACGTCGAAGTCCGACTCGGACAACGGATTGGCGTTGACGTTGACGTTGATGCTGATCGCAGGCGCCTTTTCGCGGGACTGCAGGGACCGCGGTGCACCGGGGTTCTCGAAAGACAGATCCTTGACGTACTGCGCCAGGATATTGATGGACGGCTGGGCCGCCGGCTTGTTTTCGTCTGCCATTGGGACTTCCTCGAGGCTTGGAGCGTTGAGGCCATCTAACACTTCGATCTTTGGCTTACAACCCTGGCAAACCAGCAGGACTGGCTAGGGTTCCCTGCGATCCGAACCGGCCCAGGGTGAGTCGGGATTAGGCTCTCGGTGGAAATCCTGCTCATCCAGTTCAACGATCTTGTCCGGGGTGTGTCTGCCCTCGGGCGCCCGTCCGCCGGCCTGGTAGTGGTAGTTTCCTGTCTGGGAGCGGACGACGATCACCCGGCTTGCGATCTGTGACCACAGTAAACGGCGCACCGCCGGAACGAACAGGAGGAGACCGATGAGATCGGTCAGGAATCCGGGCAGAAGGAGCAGGATGCCGGCGATCACGATCATCGCTCCGTCACCGAGGCTTTTCCCGGGCATGCGGCCTTGGCGGCTCTCTGCGGAGATCTGTTTGAGGATGTGCATACCCTGATGGCGCAGCAGCAAAGCGCCGACCAATGCCGTCCCGATCACAAGGCAGAGGGTGACCCATAATCCCATAGCCCGTCCAACCACCACGAAGCCCGCGATTTCCGCGAGCGGCCACAAGAGCAGGAGGGGCACCAGGAGTAAACGCATTGTGTTCTCGGTTCTTCAATGAAGTGGCCACGACCCACGCCACTTCGCGCTATTTGAATGATTGGCGGATGCGGGCTATATGAGACACTGCACTGAACAATTAAACGGCGATTGCGGGTTAATATGGGCTCAAACGATTTTATCACACTCTTTTTCCTTGTCGCCGCAGTCCTGATCTTTCTGCAGCTGCGCAGCGTCCTTGGTCGGCGCACGGGGAACGAGAAACCGCCCTTTGATCCGTACAATCCCCGCGACGTAGCAAAGGTGCCGACGGGTGACGAAGGTAAGGTCGTGACCTTGCCCGGACGCAATGGGCAGGACGACGAACAACGCTATGCCGATATCGACGCCATGGCCAAGCCGGACACGCCGCTCAATGCATCGTTGCGCGAGCTTGTGAAGTCTGATCCGTCTTTCCGCCCCCGCGAATTTGTCACCGGCGCCAAGATGGCATACGAGATGATCGTCTTGGCTTTCGCCGCCGGCG
>JAEYTV010000237.1 GCA_023433855.1 Pseudomonadota bacterium
GCTCAATACCCTGCTCGTCGTAGCCGGGCTCGCGGCACTTGCGGGTATCGAAGTCCGTGAACTTCCGGACGTCGACCAGCCGGTCATCACCGTTCGGACGAATTACGATGGCGCCTCGCCGCAGACCATGGACCAGGAGGTTACGCAGGTCATCGAAGGGGCGGTTGCCCGCGTCTCAGGCCTTAAGTCGCTGTCTTCGCAATCGCAGTTCGGCTCCAGCCGCGTGACCATGGAGTTTTCCGATACCGTCGACCTGTCGGAAGCTGCCAACGACGTGCGGGATGCCGTCGGCCGGGTCGTCAACCAGTTGCCAGATGATGCCGACGAGCCGCGCATCGTCAAGGCTGATGCAGATTCCGATGCCATCATGCGTCTCGCGGTCACATCGTCGAAGCTGTCGATGGAAGATCTGACGCAGCTCGTCGACAATGAGATCGTGGATCGGCTCGCTGCGGTCGAAGGCGTGGCAGACGTGGAACTCTACGGAGATCAGGAGAAGGTCTTCCGCGTCGACGTCGACCAGGCCGCGCTGGCCGGTCGGGGGCTGACCGTGGGGGACGTCTCCAAGGCTCTGGAGTCCGCCGCGCTCGACGTTCCTGCCGGCTCACTGGAAAGCCGGACGCAGGACATCGTTGTTCGTGCCACCGCCAATCTGACGACCCCACGGGACTTCGAGAACGTGCTGATCGCTTCGAACGTGAGGCTGCGCGATGTCGCGACTGTGTCGCTCGGCCCCGACGATGGCAGTACTGTGCTGCGCGCCAATGGCGTGCAGGGCGTTGGGCTCGGCATCATCCGGCAAGCTCAGTCAAACACGCTCAACATATCCGAAGGCGTCAAGACGGCGGTTGCCCAGATGCAGAGCGTGTTGCCGGAAGGGACGCGGATTGCGATCACCGGCGACGACGCCACCTTCATCCGTGGCGCACTCCATGAGGTCGAAATCGCGCTTGCTCTTTCCGCGACCGTGGTGCTGGCCGTCATCTATCTGTTTCTCGCGGACTGGCGTGCCACCCTGATCCCGGCAGTTACGATGCCGGTGGCGCTGATCGGCACTCTGGTTGCTGTCTACCTGGTCGGGTTCTCGATCAATATCCTGACCCTGCTTGCGATCGTTCTCGCCACAGGGCTCGTTGTGGACGACGCGATTGTCGTGCTCGAAAACATTGTGCGGCGCCGCGCCGAAGGCATGGGACCGCGGGCGGCAGCTGTACTCGGCACGCAGGAGGTGTTCTTTGCGGTCATCGCCACCACCGCGACGCTTGCCGCCGTGTTCATTCCACTGTCCTTCCTGCCAGGGCAGGTCGGCGGCCTGTTCAAGGAATTCGGGTTCGTGCTTGCCTTCGCCGTGGCTCTGTCTTCGGTAACCGCGCTGACG
Source organism: Pseudomonadota bacterium (assembly GCA_023433855.1). Taxonomy (GTDB): domain Bacteria; phylum Pseudomonadota; class Alphaproteobacteria; order Rhizobiales; family Rhizobiaceae; genus Neorhizobium. Next base: position 1,379 of record JAEYTV010000237.1, read on the forward strand.
CTTTGCCCGATGCTTGCTTCCCGCATGCTGACCAAGCCCATCAAGGAAGAGCACGGCGTACTGAGCAAGGTGGGCGGCGTGTTCGCATCCGTCTATGCGCGCTGCTTGCGGTTCTGCCTTGACGCGCCCCTGGTCGTCATCGTGGTGTCCGTGGTGTTTTCGATCGCCGCCTATAATGTGTTCGGTCTGGTCAAAAGCGAGCTCACGCCGCGTGAGGACCGTGCCACCATCATGCTGCGCCTCACCGCTCCACAGGGAGTGAGCCTCGATTATACGCGGGACCAGATGCAGCGGGTCGAAGAGAACTTGCAGCCGCTTCGCGATTCCGGAGAAATCCGCAACATCTTCTCCATCTCCGGGTTTGGCAGCAACACCAACAGCGGCTTCATGGTGCTGACGCTGGCGCCGTGGGACGAGCGTACGCGAAGCCAGGACGAAATCGCAGCGGACGTCAACGCAGCCGCGTCACGTGTTCCGGCGCTGCGAGGCATCGCCATGCAACCGAACAGCCTGAAGATCCGGGGTGCCGGCAACGGCCTTCAGATGGCCCTGGTCGGCAGCGATTATGATGTGCTGACGTCGACGGCGCTGCGGCTCGTCTCGGAGATGGAAAAGAGCTCGCTCTTCGATACTCCGCGGCTGACCAATGAGCCAACGCAGACACAGCTGTCGGTGTCCATCGACCGCGAGAGGGCGTCCGACCTCGGCATCGACATCACCGGGCTGTCGACGGCCATGCAATCGCTGCTGGAGGGACGATCCATTGTGGACGTTTTCGTCGGCGGGGACGCTCTTCCGGTCAAGCTTACATCGAACACCCGTCCGATCGATGACCCAACCGATCTCGAGAACATCTTCCTGAGGGCAGGTGACGGCAAGATCGTGCCGATCTCGACGATCGCCACCCTGACGGAAGGCGCCGTGGCTCCGCAGCTCAATCGAGAAGAGCAGCTTGCGTCTGTCTCGATCTCCTCGAACTTGCGGGACGGTGTGGCGCTTGGCGAAGCGGTAGAGGAGATGACGAGACTCGCTTCGCCGTTGCTCCCGGCCGGCGCACGCCTCATGCCCATGGGAGAAGCCAAAACGCTGGGTGAAAACTCCAGCGCGATGCTGATGACCTTCGGGTTTGCGATCGCCATCATCTTTCTGGTCCTGGCGGCGCAGTTCGAGAGCGTACTCTCCTCCATCATCATCATGGCAACGGTACCGCTTGGCCTTGCCTGTGCGGCAATCGCACTGGTGCTGACGGGATCTAGCCTCAACGTGTACAGCCAGATCGGTCTGGTCCTGCTGGTCGGGGTCATGGCCAAGAACGGCATTCTGATCGTCGAGTTTGCCAATCAGCTGCGCGATCGGGGCGCCTCCGTGCGCGACGCCATCGAACGCGCCTGCGCCATTCGGCTGCGCCCGGTGATGATGACGATGATCGCGACCATCATTGGCGGGGTTCCGCTTGTTCTGGCGAAAGGCGCAGGCGCGGAAGCCCGAGTAGCACTAGGATGGGTGATCGTCGGCGGACTTGGGTTTGCTGTGCTCGTGACACTGTTCATCACGCCAGTCGCCTACCTGTTGATCGCCCGCTTCGCCAAGCCGCACATTCACGAAGAGCAGCGTCTTCACCAGGAGCTGGCGCAGGCATCGGGCCGCCGAGAGGGTGGGGGCAACGACGACAGCGACAAGAAGGAAGAACCACTGCTGGCCGCCGAATAGCCGGGAGCCTGACGGATTCCGGCAGACGACCGGCGTCAGTTGGGATCTGCGCCCAAGGGGGCTCAGCCCCACCAGTCTGAGGCTGTGTCCTGCGCCTGCGTTTCGATGGAATCCTGCTCCTCCAGCGCATAGGCCCGGATGTAATCGATCTTCATCTCAGAGCCCCCCTCCAGACCGTCGGAGGGGTTTCCCGCGATACCGCCAACCGCCAGATTGACGAGCATATACATCGGATCGTGCATATCGGCGGGGGTATCGGCGCGCGCCACGGCCACATCGTCGAAATACCAGACGATCTGCTCCTCGTTCCACAACATCCCGTAGGTGTGAAAGCCATCGGTGCTCGGCACCTTGACCGCCGACGACTGTGTGGTTTGCTCACCTGTGGCGTTCGAATGTGCGGAAACATGGATGGTGTTGGGCTCCTGCCCTCGCATCTCGACGACGTCGATTTCCGGAGGCCACGAGCCGTCTTCCGGCAGGAGCCAGAATGCGGGCCAGACGCCTTGTTCCGTCGGCATGTCGGCCTTGATCTCGAAATACCCATAGGTCTGGGCGAAGGTCGAGTGGGTGTTCAGCAGACCGGAGACATAATCGTATCCGTGCACTTCGGAACTGATCTCCTCGGGTGTCGCTTCGGCGGTGATCGTGAGGATGCCGTTGGCGACGGAGAAGGGGTTGGTTGAAGAGGTCGGCCCATAGAGGGGATTGACGTACCACTGCTTCTCGCCGTTCGTCGTCAACGTGCCGCCTTCTTCGGGTGCCCAGGAGAATTTTGCGTCCCAGGTACCGCTCGTTCCGTTGTGCAGGGAGAGCGTGGTGAAGTCATCGGCGAATGTCTGCGTCAAGGCGGAGCGGTCGAGACTGAGTGCAAACTGATCAGCCTTCAGTTCTTCTGCCCGTGTGCCAGCCAGAACCAGGCTTTCGCCGCCCCCGAGATCGAGGCGTAGATCGGCACCTTCCTGCGTCAGATTGGACCGTATCTGTTCGAATGACGTGAAGCCGTT
>JAEYTV010000267.1 GCA_023433855.1 Pseudomonadota bacterium
ATCCTGCAGGGGTCGGGGATAGACCCCTCGCCCGTGGATGGCCGGACGCATCCGACCCTCCCATGTCACCGTCTCGCTCTCGCGGATCGCCAGCAGAAGGTCGAGCTTTTCGGAGAACAGGTCGTCATAGTCGCCGAGGTCGTAGCCGAAGAGCGGAAAGGATTCGATGAAGGAGCCCCGCCCCGCCATGATCTCCGCCCGTCCGCCCGAGATGAGGTCAAGGGTCGCAAACTGCTGGAAGATGCGCGCCGGATCATCGGAAGAGAGCACCGAAACCGCGCTCGTCAGCCGGATGTTCTTTGTCCGGGCCGCTGCGGCCGCCAGCACGGTGGCGGGCGAGGAGACCACGTAGTCGGGGCGGTGATGTTCACCGAGCCCGAAAACGTCGAGCCCGACCTGGTCGGCGAGTTCGATCTCCTCGAGGAGATCTTTGATCCGCCGAGCGCCCTCCGCACCCTTGTCGGAGGCGGCCGCGTCGACATCGCCGAAGGTATGAAGCCCGAGTTCCATCTTCCAGTCATCCGTTGATCGATGTCCGTCAGATAGTGTTTCCCTGGGGCTAGTACAAACGCGAAAATCTCGAAGCGCCGCTTCCAGATATTGGATAGTTGAACGCAGGTTCCGCAGGAGGGACGCGTGCGGCGAGAGCCTGGCTTATCGCATTCCTCAGATCGTCCATCATGAACGGCTTGGCGATCACGGGGCTGCCCGCATGGGCGGCGTCGACGCCGGATGCTCCGTAGCCCGTTGCAAACAGGAATACGATCCCGCGCCGCGACAGCATATCGGCAACCGGGAAGGATTTCCAACCGTCCAGGTTGACGTCGAGAACGGCGAGGTCGAAGTCGGCCTCGCTTGCCAGCCGCAGTGCCTCGGGCAGGCGCATCGCAAGATCGACCACCTCGTGGCCAAGCTCGACCAGCATGTCCTCGACCATCATGGCGATCATCGCGTCGTCTTCCACCACGAGAACACGCACCATGCTAACGCTCCGCGTAGGGGCTTTGTGGTGCGTCGAGCGTGCACACGAGGCCCGATGGCTGGAAATCGAGCTGCACATGGCCGCCCATTTCGCGGGCGAGCCCCCGCTCCACGAGCACCGACCCGAAACCCCGGCGGCTCGGTGGCGTGACCTGCGGGCCGCCGCTCTCCCGCCACGTCATCTTGAGCCGTCCCTGCCCTGCCTCGTTGGTATAGGTCTCCCAGTGGACCGACACCAGGCCATCTGCATTCGACCATGCCCCGTATTTGAGCGCGTTGGTGGCCATTTCGTGCATGGCGAGGGTCAGTGCAAGCGCGGTCTTGGGCGTGAGTTTCACATCGTCGCCCTGGAGGACGCACCGGCTCTGGTCGGGGCAATGCGACGCGATGGCCTGTTCGATCGCGCCTTTCATCGAAGCCCCTACCCAGCGCTCGCCGGTCAGAAGATCGTTGGCCTGCCCGAGCGCCGCCATGCGGCCGGAGAACCTGTGTTGCGCCTCCTTCACATCGCGGCCCTCGCGGAAGGTCTGGGCGGCGATCGCCTGGGTCATCGCGAGGTTGTTCTTGACGCGGTGGTTGAGTTCGTGGACGACGAGCTTCAGATGTTCTTCGTTGCGCCGTCTTTCGGTGACATCCGAAGCGGCGCCGAACCACTCTGCGATCTCCCCCTGCTCATTGAGGATCGGCACCGCGCGCGAAGACATCCACCCCTCGGAGCCGTCTGCCTGCCGAACCCGATGCTCGTATTGGAAGACGCATTTGTTGCGGACCGCCTCATCAATCGCCGCCTCCACCAGAGGCCTGTCCTCGGGAAACAGGTACATGTCCTTCCAGGCAATGCTGGGCCTATTCACGTCGGCGAGGAGGCCGCGACCGTGCAGTGCGCGCATCTCGGCCCAGTCCGCGCTCATGCGATAGACCATGTCGGAGGTTGCGTTGGTCAGCGCCCGGAACCGCTCCTCGCTCTCGCGCAGCCGCCTTTGCGCCAGCACCTGCTTGGTCGTCTCCACGACGATGGCGATCACGCCGGCCGGCCTGCCGCTTTCGTCCGGCACCGGGGAATAGTCGAGGTTCATCCACACCGGCGCGGGCTTGCCGTGCCGCACAAGCGTAAGCTCCTGGTTCTCATAGGCGAGCGTGCGACCGGAAAGGCCGACCTTCATGACATTGTCGTTGAAGTCGGCATCTCCTTCCAGCCTTCCCGTACCTTGGAGCCCAACAACTGCGGGTGCCGCTCGCCCGCAAAGACGGAATAGGCGTCGTTATAGATCATGATGCCGTCTTCGCCCCACAGCAGCACAATCGGCACCGGTGACAGTAGCAGCATGTTGGTGATCGTCTTGAGGCTCTGGGGCCATTCGGAGATCGGGCCAAGCGGCGTCCTCGACCAGTCGAAGGCACGGATCAGCTCTCCGGTCTCCCCTCCCTTCAACGGAAATGAAGGGGGATTCTTGTCAGACGGGGAATGCAAGGCCAATGACTGCTCCGGCAATACGGACAAGGTATACCGGACGCACCACAGCCCGGCGTTTTCCCAACGGTCCTAGAAACGTCCCGCTTGGCCGGATGTTCCCTTGAAACAGCCAAGCAGATCGGCCTTTCCCGCCTGCTTCCGCCGTCATGCCGAGCAGCGCGGCTCAGAAGGTCCTGGCGACCTCCTCCAACTGGCCGGCGACAATCCCCCAGCCCTCATGGAAGCCCATCTCCTCGTGGGCCTTCTTGTCCTCCGCGGTCCAGTGCAGCGCGGTCGCCGTGTACTTCGTCCGCCCGTTGCCAAGATCCTCGAATTCGACGATGCCGGTCATGAACGGTTTTTCGGACGGGACCCAGGCACTGGTGTAGGCATCGGTGAAGACAAGCTTCCTGTTCGGAACGACCTCCAGGTAGATTCCGGGATTGGGGACTTTCTCGCCTTCGGGACCTTCCATCAGGATGAAGCACGAGCCGCCCGGCCGCACATCCAGCCGCGCCTCGGTCACCTTCCACGGCTTCGGACAGAACCATTCGCCCATGCGTTCCGGCGTCGTCCACGCCCTGTACAGCTTCTCGGCAGGAACATCCATTTCACGAACCAGTTGCAGCGCGCGGCTTGCGGAATCGCTCGTCATTTCGGTCTCCTCGGTTTCAATGATGATCTCGGATCTCCTGCCAAGGACGGATGAGAACAGTCAGACCCGACACCGCAGCTGGAACGAGATGCAGAATGAATCAGGCGGGGGATTTCACCAAGCCGAGCTTGTCGATCTGCTGGCGGATGTGGGCGCATTCCGCCGGCGAATTGGCCAGCGCAATGGCCCGGTCGAACGCTTCGCGGGCCTCGGCGCTGCGACCGGCCTGCATCAGGAGGGCTCCCCGCACGCCATGGAAATAGAAATAGCTGTCGAGCTTTCCGGCAAGCCCGTCGACGAGCCCCAGCGCCTCTTGTGGCCCCTGGAGCTTGGACAGCGCAACCGCCCGGTTGAGCGCGACCACCGGTGTCGGGTGGATGCGCTCCAGAAGTTCGTAAAGAAGAACGATCTGCTGCCAATCAGTCTCCGCCGGCGCAGCGGCGCGCGCGTGAAGCGCAGCGATCGCGGCCTGGACCTGGTACGGGCCCGGCGTGCGGTGACGGATCGCCTTGTCCAGAAGCGCGAGCGCCTCGTTGATCGAGCCGCGGTCCCAGAGGTTGCGGTCCTGGTTTTCGAGGAGCACGATCTGCCCCTCGGCGTCGAACCGCGCGCCGGCGCGGGAATGCTGGAGCAGCATGAGGGCCAGCAGCCCCATCACCTCCGGTTCGGCCGGAAAGATGCGCAGCAGGAGCCTCCCGAGCCGTATCGCTTCCTCGCAGAAGGCGGCGCTGCCCGGGTTGCTGATGCCCGCGGAATAACCTTCGTTGAAGACGAGGTAGATCATCGCCGAGACGGTCGTCAGCCGCTCGGCCCTTTCTGCAGCACCCGGCGTCTCGAACGGAACGCCCGCTCTGGCGACGCGGGCCTTGGCGCGCGTGATGCGCTGTTCCATGGCAGCATCGCTGACGATAAAGGCGCGGGCAATCTGCGGCACGGCCAGGCCCGACACGATCCTGAGCGCCAGTGCGATCTGTTGCGTGGCTGGAAGATCGGGATGGCAGCAGATGAACATGAGGCGCAGGATGTCGTCGCGGTAATTGGAACTGTCGAGCCGGTCGGCGATATCCTCCTCCGCGTCGGAAAGGTCCGAGAAGGCTTCCTCCTCCGGCAGCGGATCGTTCTTCGAACGCCTGCGGATGGCATCGATGCCGCTGTTGCGGCCGACAAAGATCAGCCACGCCGCAGGATCGCGTGGCGCACCCTTGTCCGCCCAGGTCCGCACCGCACGAAGGCAGGCTTCCTGAAAGGCCTCTTCGGCCGTATCGAGGTCGCGGAAATAACGAAGCAGCGCGCCAAGGGCCTGCGGGCGCGCGGCCGTCACGGCAAGCTCGATCCAGCCGATGTCGGTCATGTCTTCATCTCCCCCGGATGAAACACGTAGAAAGGACGGATTTCATAGGAGGTCGAGCCAGGATTGACCTTCGACAGTTCCTTGGTAAAGGCGACCACCTCCTCCAGGCTGTCGGCTTCCAGCGTGTAGAAACCGAGCAGCGCTTCCTTGGTTTCGGCGAAGGGGCCGTCGAGCACGAGCGGTTCCTCCTTGCCCTTGCGTACGGTCGTGGCCGCCGTCGTCGGCATCAGACGGCCGACGGGGCCGAGCTTGCCCGCCTCCGCCAGCGGACGCTGCACCTCCTGCAGCCGGGCCATGACTGTCTCCTCTTCCTCCTTGGACCAGGCAAAGACGGTTTCCTCATGGGCATAGCAAAGAATGGCATAAAGCATGTCGGTCTCCTCCTGTTGAAGACGAAGGAGTACCCGGGGATCCGACCGCGCGCATCAAAAAATCTCGTCGGAGGGTGTCTGGCGGATTGGCAGGCACCCGGTATAGTCGGCCCGAAAGATCCGCACGCGCGAGGAGCATCCCATGGCCGACCTTTCCGCCTTCCCGATCACCACCAAATGGCCCGCCCGGAACCCGGAAATCCTCCAGCTCTATTCCGCACCGACGCCGAACGGCGTCAAGGTCTCGATCATGCTGGAGGAGATCGGCCTCCCCTACGAGCCGCATTTCATCAACATCGGCGCCGACGAGACCTGGGGACCGGAATATCTGGCGTTGAACCCGAACGGCAAGATTCCGGCGATCATCGATCCGGATGGTCCCGGTGGCAAACCGCTCGGTCTTTTCGAATCGGGCGCAATCCTGATCTATCTCGCCGAGAAGACCGGCAAGCTCCTGCCATCGGACCCCGCCGGGCGCTACGAGACCATCCAATGGGTGATGTTCCAGATGGGCGGTATAGGGCCGATCTTCGGGCAGGTCGGCTTCTTCCACAAGTTCGCCGGCAAGGACATCGAGGACAAGCGCCCCCTGGAGCGCTACGTCAAGGAATCGGCCCGCCTGATCCGGGTGATCGAGACGCGGCTCGAAGGGCGCCAGTGGATCATGGGCGACGAGTACACCATCGCCGATATTTCCATGCTGGGCTGGGTGCGCAACCTGATCGGCTTTTATGGCGCGGCGGAACTCGTTGAATACGACCAGTTGGAGAACGTTCCGAAATGGCTCGAACGTGGCCTTGCCCGCCCGGCGGTGCAACGCGGCCTGCAAATACCCAGGCGTCCTTAGTCGAGCCTCAGTCAGTCCAGTCACACAACGCTCGGAGTTCTCCAGTGCCAAAACCAGATCTTCCCATAGAAGGTGGATGCCGCTGCGGCCAGATCCGCTTGAGGATCAGCGCCCAGCCGATCCTGACGATGGCCTGCCATTGCACCGGATGCCAGAGGATGAGCGCCAGCGCCTATTCGCTCTCGGCCGCCATTCCCGCTGAAGGCTTCGAGGTCACGCAGGGCGAGCCGGTCCTCGGCGGCCTGCACGGCCCGCAGGCGCGCCATTATCACTGCCCGTACTGCAAGAGCTGGATGTTCACCCGGCCGCAGGGAATGGACATGTTCGTCAATCTGCGGCCGACCATGCTCGACGACGCGAAATGGTTCTCGCCGTTCATCGAGACATACACCTGCGAAAAGCTTCCCTGGGCAACCACGCCGGCGGTCCACTCCTATGAAAGGTTTCCACCGCTCGAAGACTATGACCGCCTCGCAAGGGAATTCGCAGGGCGGGACTGAAATCCGTCCCGGGTGTCGGGACCGGCCCCCCTTGTCCGTCCTTGGGCAGGTTCGCCAGGAACCTGAACAAACCGAGGAGGGAATCGCGGTGAATACGACGGCAGAAAGAAGCAGCGCACAGGCAGAGGCTCGCGTTCTAGGAGGCGTGGTCGCCTATCTCCAGGTCGACGGCGCCATGAAGGCGGCCGAGTTTTACACGAAGGCGTTCGGGGCGACCATCGAGGGCTTCCATCCCCTCGACGAGAAGGGCCGGACGATGCATGTCCACCTCTATGTCAACGGCAGCTCGCTGATGCTCGGCGACGCCTATCCGGACTATGGCTATCCGCTGGAGAAACCGCAGGCCTTCACCGTCATGCTGCCTCTCTCAAGCGGTGAGATCGATGTCTGGTGGAAACGCGCCGTCGATGCCGGGCTCGAGGTGGTGACCGACCTGCAGGTGATGTTCTGGGGAGATCGCTACGGACAGCTCCGCGACCCCTTTGGCGTGTCGTGGGCGATGAACGCTCCCGTCGCGAAGGAGTAAATACATCAACTGCAGACGCCCATCCATTCCCGCGGCGGCAGGAACGGGAGGCCGGCGTCGCGGGAACAGGCGTTTGGGCTGCAGATCCCCACGGGACCTCTCAAACCGGCGGACGGCACAGTCTTCAAACCTTTGTGACCGCATTGGCCCCATTTTGACACGGATATTAACCTTTCGATAACCGAGGGAAACTTGAATAAGCCCATTCTGAAATGAGGCCTGTTTGACGATTGGGGACCATATCCTCACTCCGCAGGCCTGTCGCTTGTGGAGACATCATGAAGACCAAGCCCTTCGTTCTCGCGATTTCCCTTTCTCTCGTTGCCGTCGCTCCCGCGAGCGCCCAGCCGACACGGGTTGCGCAATTCGACGCCTGGGGGGTCTATTCCTACGACAACGGTGGTCGCACATCCTGCTACGCGCTGTCGGTTCCGGTGAAGTCGCAGCCGGCCGACGTCAATCATGGCGACAACTTCTTCCTGATCGCCCCACAGGGTCAATCCTTTGCGCCGCAGGCGATCATGGGCTACTCGTTGAAGGAGGACCGCGACGTCAGCATCACCGTCGGCAGCAACGCCTTCCAGATGGCGCCGAAGGACAACATGGCCTGGGTGCGCAACCAGGAACGCGAGCCGGTGCTCGTCGACGCCATGCGCGGCGGGAGCGACATGACGCTGCAGGCAACCTCGCGCCGAGGCACGAACACCACCTACTCCTATTCGTTGCGGGGAGTGACCGCAGCACTTCAGGAAGCACGCAAGTGCCGCTGACGCCTTGGCCGCGCACGATGCCACTTTCCGTCACTACCGCCCCATGAAGCCGTGCGGTCGGAGACGCCTTTCCATCGCCTTGGCGTTGGGAATGGTCCTCGGCGCATGCCTCGTTGCAGCCGAAGTGGAGGCCGAACCCCGCACCGGCGGGGCGACCGGAGCACTGGCGGCGGGGTTCCGAAAAGGGCGCGAGACCGGCTTTCCCGTCCCGCGCTTTGTTTCGCTGAAGGCCGCCCGGGCCCATATGCGGGTGGGCCCGTCGACCGATTACGCGACCCGCTGGGTTTATTCGGCCCGCGGGCTCCCGCTCGAGATCACCGAGGAATATGGCAACTGGCGGCGGGTACGCGATCCCGACGGCGCCACGGGATGGATGTTCTCCGCGCTGCTCTCCGGTAATCGCACCGCCATTGTCGGGCCCTGGCTGAAGGAGCCCATCCCGCTTCACGCCGGACGATCGCACGACACTCGCATCATCGCGCGGCTGTCGCCGAGGGTGGGACTGAACGTTTCCGCCTGCGACGGCACGTGGTGCGAGGTCTCCCTGCAGAAGGGGTCGGCAGCCGGCTATGTTGACCAGGCATCGCTCTGGGGCGTTTATCCGGGCGAAACGCTGAAGTAGCCCGCCTAGCGGACGACGAAGCAGTTCATGGCTTTCGACTGCAGCAGCGAACAGGCCCGCGCCGCTGCGGGCTGGTCGGCGAAGCCGACAAGGCGCGCCCGGAAATACTCCCTGCCTCCGTTCGCAAAGGTTTCCACGCTCGGCGCCAGGTGGCCGAAATCGCCGCCGAGCAGCGGCAGGGCCCTGCCAAGCAGCGCGGATGCCTCTTCCGGAGTGCCGGCCGCAGCGATCTGGATGCGCCACAAGGGGCCTACCGGCTCCTGTGGCATGGCGTAGAGGCTGGCGATTGCAGGTCTCGGATGCGGCGCGCCGACCGCGATTTCCTCGCGCGGCGCAACGAGCGAAAGGGGCCGGGCACCACCGGCGGGACGCTTCTGTTCCCCGAAGGCCACCAGGCCGCCTGTCGCGCTACCGGCGCCCGGCACATGCTGGTCCAGCAGTTGCGCCATCCGGTCGTCGCGCTGGCGGGCGCTCTTGCCGCCGAGCACGACACCGATGATCCGCCTTCCGTCGATCTCCACTGCGCTTGCGATGTTGAAGCCGGAGGCGCGGATATAGCCCGTCTTGACGCCGTCCATCCCGGGATAGCGGTACATCAGGTTGTTGTGGCCCCGGATGGTCTTTCCGCGAAACACGAAGGAGCGTTGCGAAAACAGCCGGTATTCCTTCGGGAAGTCGCGGATGAGCGCCAGCGCCAGCGTGGCCATGTCACGCGCCGTCGTTACTTGCGCCTTGTCTGGCAGGCCGGACGCATTGCGGAAGACAGTCCGCTTCATCCCGAGGGCGCGGGCCCTGCGCGTCATCATCGCGGCGAAACGCTCCTCCGAGCCGCCGAGATGATCGGCCATGGCAGCGGCGGCGTCATTGGCGGAGCGGACCGCCATGCCGAGCACGGCGTCACGAACCGTGATCGTCTGCCCGGCCGGCACGCCGAGCTTGAACGGGATCTTGGATGCCGCATTGGCGGTCATGACGATCGGCTGGTTCCATCCGAGGCGGCCGTCTTTCAGCGCCTCGAAGGTCATGTAGAGCGTCATCATCTTGGTGAGCGAGGCCGGATGGTTGATGTCGTCGGCATTTTCCGCCGCCAACACCTTGCCGCTCCTGCTGTCGTAGATGAGATGGGCATAGCCCGCTTCCGCCGATGTTCCGGTCATTGCGAACAGGCCGCCGACGAGCAGCAGGAAGGCCAGGGCGCGCACAGTTCCAAGCATGGTTAATCCTCGCTGGTTCGTGAGAACATAGGCCACCTGAGCCGGTACGAAAATGTTCCACGAACGATTTTACCCATCTTTCCAGGGGATAGTTAACCCGGAGTCACGTTCACCCCAGCGTCAGCGTCCTGCGCACGGCATCCCTCCAACAGCGTAGCTTGGCTGCCCGCACCTTCTCGTCCATCCCCGGCTCGAAGCGCCGCTGTCGCGCCCAGCGCTTGGCGACCGCCTTCCTGTCGGGCCAGACACCGGCCTTGGAGCCCGCCAGCCAGGCGGCGCCGAGAGCCGTGGTTTCGAGGATGGTCGGCCGGTCGACCGGCGCATCCAGCAGATCGGACAACCGTTGCATCGTCCAGTCGGATGCCACCATTCCGCCGTCGACCCTCAGCACCGTTTCTCCGTCGAAGCTGCGCCAGTCCTTTTTCATGGCGTCGAGCAGATCCCGTGTCTGGTAGCAGACCGCTTCCAGTGCCGCGCGCGCGAACTCGGCCGGGCCCGTCGCCCGGGTAAGGCCGTAGATCGCACCTCTTGCCTCGGCATCCCAATGCGGCGCCCCGAGGCCCGTGAAGGCGGGCACGAGGTAAACCTGCTGCTGGGGATCGGCCTCTGCCGCCAACTCCCCTGACTGCGCGGCATTCTCGATGATGCCGATCCCGTCGCGCAGCCATTGTACGGCCGCACCGGCTATGAAGATCGAACCTTCCAGCGCATAGGTCGTCTCGCCATCCAGCCGGTAGGCGATCGTCGTCAGCAGCCGGTTCCGCGATCGGACGAGATCGACCCCCGTATTGAGGACGGCGAAGCAGCCGGTCCCGTAGGTCGATTTCATCATGCCGGGCTCGAAGCACGCCTGGCCGATGGTTGCGGCCTGCTGGTCGCCGGCGACGCCGAGGATCGGTATCGCAGCGCCGAACAGTTGCTTGTCGGTCGTGCCGAAGTCGTCAGCGCAATCCTTCACTTCCGGAAGCATGGCGGCCGGTATGTTGAGGATCTCCAGGAGGTCCTCGTCCCACCGGTTGTCGGCGATATTGTAGATCAGGGTTCGCGACGCATTGGTCGCATCGGTCACGAAGCTCTTTCCGCCGGTCAGGCGCCAGATGAGGAAGGTATCGATGGTGCCGAAGCAGAGTTCTCCCTTGGCAGCCCTCGCGCGAGCCCCTTTGACCTTGTTGAGCATCCAAGAAAGCTTGGTGCCGGAGAAGTACGGGTCGAGCAGCAGGCCCGTGCGCCGGGTGAACAGCTTCTCCAGATCCTGCCGCTTCAGCTTCTCGCAATAGCTTGCTGTGCGGCGGTCCTGCCAGACGATCGCATTATGGATGGGCTTGCCGCTCTCGCGTTCCCACACGACCACCGTTTCCCGCTGGTTGGTAATGCCGATAGCTGCGATCTCGCGGGCCTCGATCCGGGCTTCCTTCAGCGCCTGCCGCACGGTCCAGAGCACGGTTTCCCAGATTTCCTCAGGGTCATGCTCCACCCAGCCCGGCTTGGGGAAGATCTGCGTGAACTCCTTCTGGCCCATGCCGGCGATCTTCATGTCGCCATTGAAAACGATTGCCCGGGTCGACGTCGTCCCCTGATCGATCGCCAGAACATACCCCGCCATGCCATCCCTCCCCTAGCAGCGTCCGGTGACGGTTTGAGCAGAAGCCGGGAAAGCCTGTCAAACAAAAACGCAGCGGCGGCAAAGACCGGCGCATCTCACAATCTGGACATATTTCTGCAAAAAACCTCGTCCAGATGATGCTTCCGCCACGGTAGAGTTGATGATGAAGCCGCGGCAAACCCACGGACGTCGGCACCCCGCCGGCCTGTGGAAGCACAGTAGGAAGCGACGCAATGACCGACGTCCTGGCCGCAAGCAACGGCGTGAAACAGGTAATATGCATAAACTGGGGCACGAAATACGGGCCGACCTTCATCAACCGCCTTTACGGCATGGTCCGGCGACATATCACGCCGCCATTCACCTTCACCTGCTTCACCGACAATCGCGAAGGTCTGAACCCCGGGATCCTGTGCGAGGATCTGCCGCCCCTGGACGTTCCCTACATGCCGGTGAACACCAAAGGCATCTGGCCGAAAGCACGCCTGTGGGGGCCGCAGCTCGGCAGCCTGAAGGGGGCGGTCCTGTTTCTCGATCTCGACCTCGTCATCACCGGATCTTTGGACCGGTTCTTTGAACTGGGCGACGCCGACGACATCATCCTTGCGCGCAACCAGACCACGCCCTTCGAGCGGCTGGGCCAGACCTCGGTTTTCCGCTTTCCGGTCGGCAAGCTGTTGCCGCTGCAGGAAGAATTCCGCGCCGATCCGCAAGGGGTTGCTGACAAGTACAGGTACGAACAGCGCTTCGTGACGCGCAACGCTCCCGGAGGCATCAAGCTTTTCCCGAGACGCTGGGTCCTGCATTTCAAGCAGGATTGCCGCTGGCCCATACCGCTGAACTACTTCCTGGCGCCACGATTACCCTCCAGCGCTCGCATCGTGCTCTTCCCTCGCCGCTTCCATCCGCAGAACGCCATCGAGGGGAAGTTCGAATCCTCCGGCCGCGCGTCAACGCCGCTCGACCATATTCTGGGCGTTTTCAACCGAAACCGGCCCAAAAACAAACCAGCCTTGACCTACCTGCGCCATTACATCCGGCCAACGCCGTGGGTCGCCGAACACTGGCGCGAGTGACGAACCGCCCGGATTGCCACCTGCCCCGATTTGCGCATAACCTGCAGACAGGTGCGGCGCACAAGAACGTCGCGGGCAAGGGAGAAATCCGATGAGCAGAACCGTGGTTGTCACGGGATCGACGAGCGGCATAGGGCTTGGCGTCGCACGCGCGTTCGCGGCCGAAGGCGCCAATGTCGTGATCAACGGCTTTGGTCCGGCGGACGTCATCGAATCGGTCCGCAGCGAGCTCGATGCTCTTGGTGCCGGCACGATCATCTACCACGGCGCAGACATGACGAAGCCCGACGAGATCGAGGACCTGATCGCAACCGCCGCGAAAGCCTTCGGCACCATCGACGTACTCGTCAACAACGCCGGCATCCAGCATGTGGCCAGGATCGAGGAGTTCCCCCCGGAGAAATGGGACCAGTTGATCGCCATCCTGCTTTCTTCCGCCTTCCACACCATGCGCCACACAATTCCTCTGATGAAGCAGTCCGGCAGCGGTCGCATCATCAATGTGGCGTCAGCGCACGCTCTGGTCGCCTCCCCCTTCAAGTCGGCCTATGTAGCGGCAAAGCATGGCATATTAGGTCTGACGAAGACAGCGGCCTTGGAACTGGCCGAATTCCGGATTACCGTAAACGCCATATGTCCCGGCTACGTGCTGACGCCACTTGTCGAGAGGCAGATCCCCGATACCGCACGTGAGCGCGGCATCTCGGAGCAAGAGGTGAAGACGGAAGTGATGCTGAGGCTGCAGGCAACCAGGGAATTCGTCTCGATCGAGGAGGTTGCCGCAACGGCGATCTATCTGGCGAGCGATGCGGCCAGGAACATCACCGGCACGCATATCTCCATCGATGGCGGATGGACCGCGCAGTGATACCTGCGGCATGTTTGAGTTTGAAGCCGGCAACGGCGGACGAAGGAGAAAAATGAGCGAAGCCATCCGCTTCATCCTGAACGGAGAAGAGGTCAATCTTGGACAATTCGGCCCGACTGAAACCCTTCTCGACTATCTGCGCCTGAGGCGGCGGCTGACGGGAACAAAGGAGGGTTGCGCCGAGGGCGATTGCGGCGCCTGCACGGTGCTTGTGGGACGCCTCACAGATCAGGGCCTGCGTTACGAAGGCGTCAACGCCTGCATCCGCTTCCTCGGCTCCCTTCACGGCACCCATGTGGTGACGGTCGAGCATCTGGCCGGCAAGGACGGGACGCTTCATCCCGTTCAGCAGGCACTGGTGGATTGCCACGGTTCGCAATGCGGCTTCTGCACGCCGGGCTTCGTGATGTCGCTTTACGGGTTGTGGCTTACCACCGCCGATCCGACGCCGGCGGAGATCGAGTCGGCGTTGCAGGGCAATCTCTGTCGCTGCACGGGCTACGAGCCGATCGTGAGGGCTGCCGAGCAGGTTTCCCGGAACAGGCCGAGTTCCCTGTTCGACCCGCTGGAGCGCGACCGGATCCAGATCATGGCGAAGCTCTGGCAGATCCAGGCCGAGACCGACACCATCGTGGTGCAGAAGGACGGTGCCCGTTCGATCGTGCCGGCCTCCGTTGCGGGCTTCGCGGATCTCCTCGCCGAAGAGCCGGAGGCGACCATCGTCGCCGGGGCAACCGATGTCGGCCTCTGGGTGACCAAGCAGATGCGGCTCCTGAACCCGGTGATCTTCATCAACCACCTGACCGAACTGCAGGCCGTGACGTCTGACGAGAGCGGCATCACCATCGGAGCCGGGACGAACTACACCCAGGCGGTCGAGCTGCTTTCCGCCGAAATCCCCTCCCTTGGCCGCCTCATCGACCGGATCGGCGGCCAGCAGGTGCGCAACATGGGCACGATCGGGGGCAACATCGCCAACGGCTCGCCGATCGGCGACATGCCGCCCCCGCTGATTGCCCTTGACGCACAGCTGACGCTGCGCACCCACTCCGGACGGCGCACCATTGCGCTGGAGGATTATTTCCTCGCCTACGGCAAGCAGGATCGGCTGACGGGCGAGTTCGTCGAGAAGGTCTTCATCCCGCGTCCGGCGGACGAAGATCACTTTGCTGTCTACAAGGTCTCCAAGCGGCGTGACGAGGACATTTCGGCGCTCTGCGGCGCCTTCAGCCTTTCGCTCGACGGTGACGGCCGGGTGGCCGCCATCCGCATCGCCTTCGGCGGCATGGCCGCCACTCCGAAACGCGCCCGGCAGGTTGAAGCCGCGCTGATCGGCCAGCCCTGGGGATGGGAAACCATATCTGCCGCGCGCGACTTTTTCGACGACGACTACACACCACTCTCGGATTGGCGGGCGACAGCCGCATACCGCAGCCTCGCCGCCAAGAACCTGTTGACCCGCTTCTTCCTCGAAACAGCCGGACAAGCCCATGAGCTGCGCCGCTTCGAGCTGGAGGAGGCGTGATATGGACAAGCCGATCTTGGACAGCAATACGGTGATAAAAGGCGCGGCACACAGCTCGCTCCGACATGATTCAGCACATAAGCATGTCACCGGAAGTGCCGAATATATCGACGATATCCAGGAGCCTGCAGGGACGCTGCACGGTGGCCTTGGCCTGTCCGACCGGGCGCATGCCGAGATCGTGTCGATCGACCTGTCGGCCGTCCGGGGGTACCCCGGAGTGGTCTGGGTGATGACTGCCGACGACATACCGGGCTTCAACGACATCGCCTCCACCGGCCAGCACGACGAACCCCTGCTCGCCGCCGCGAAGGTCGAGTTCCATGGACAGCCGGTTTTCGCCGTGATCGCCGAAACCCGCGACCAGGCCCGCCGGGCGGCGCGGCTCGCCCATATCGAATATCGTGACCTGCCGCACTGGACCGACATCGACGGGGCCCGGGAGAATGGCGCGCCTCTGGTCTGCGCGCCGATGACCTTGAAACGGGGAGAGCCGGAGGTCGAGATCGACAAGGCGCCGATGCGCCTCCAGGGCCATATGTATATCGGCGGCCAGGAACATTTCTACCTCGAAAGCCAGATCGCACTTGCCATTCCCGGAGAGGACGAGGACATCACCGTCTGGTCATCGACGCAGCACCCGAGCGAGGTGCAGCACATGGTGGCGCACGTGCTCGGCATTGCCAACAATGCGGTTGAGGTCAAGACCCGTCGCATGGGCGGCGGCTTCGGCGGCAAGGAGACGCAGGGAAACCACTTCGCCTGCCTGGCGGCGGTGGCCGCCAAGAAGCTCAGCCGGGCCGTCAAGTTCCGGCCGGACCGCGACGAGGACATGGCAGTGACCGGCAAGCGCCATGACTTCCGCGTCGACTACGACGTCGCCTTCGACGAGGATGGCCGGATCGACGCGGTCGACGCGACCTACGCCGCCCGTTGCGGCTTTTCGGCGGACCTCTCCGGCCCGGTAACGGATCGCGCCCTATTCCATGCCGACTCAAGCTACTACTATCCGAATGTCCATCTGACGTCGCAACCGCTGAAAACCCATACGGTTTCCAACACGGCGTTTCGCGGCTTCGGCGGACCTCAGGGCATGCTGGGCGGCGAACGGATCATCGAGGAGATCGCCTATGCCACGGGCAAGGATCCGCTCGACATCCGCAAGCTGAATTTCTACGGACCGCAAGGCTCGGGGCGGACGACGACACCCTACCATCAGGAGGTCGAAGACAACGTCATCGCCCGCATCGTGGACGAACTGGAGACCTCGTCGGACTACCGCGCGCGGCGGCAGGCGACCATCGACTTCAACGCCGACAGCCCGGTGATCCGCAAGGGCATCGCCTTGACTCCCGTCAAATTCGGCATCTCCTTCACCATGACGGCCTACAATCAGGCGGGAGCGCTGATCCACATCTACCAGGACGGCTCGATCCACCTGAACCACGGCCGTACCGAGATGGGTCAGGGCCTCTACACGAAAGTCGCCCAGGTGGTCGCCGAAACGTTCCAGGTCGATATCGACCGGGTCAAGATCACCGCCACCACCACCGCAAAGGTCCCGAACACCTCGGCGACCGCCGCCTCTTCGGGGACCGACCTGATCGGCATGGCTGCACTCGATGCCGCCCGTCAGATCAAGGAACGCCTGATCGACTTTGCCTGCCGCCAATGGCAGGTAAGCCGCGCCCAGGTCGAGTTCCTGCCGAACCGACTGAGGGTCGGCGGCGAGATCGTGCCCTTCGATACCCTGATACGCGCCGCCTATTACGACCGGGTGCAGCTTTCCGCCACCGGCTTCTACAAGACGCCGAAGATCCATTGGGACCGCAAGGCGGGCCGCGGCCGGCCCTTCTATTATTTCGCTTATGGAGCCGCCTGCTCCGAAGTGTCGATCGATACCCTGAGCGGCGAATACCTGGTGGAGCGCACCGACATACTCCATGACGTCGGTAGGTCGCTAAATCCGGCGATCGACATCGGCCAGATCGAAGGCGGCTTCGTGCAGGGCCTGGGCTGGCTGACGACGGAGGAACTGTGGTGGGACGCCCGGGGACGCCTGCGAACGCATGCGCCGTCGACCTACAAGATTCCCCTCGCCTCCGACCGCCCCAAGATCTTCAATGTCAGGCTGGCGGACTGGTCGGAAAACCGGGAGCCGACCATCGGTCGCTCCAAGGCGGTGGGTGAACCCCCCTTCATGCTGGCGATCTCCGTCTTCGAGGCAATCTCGATGGCGGTGGCAAGCGTGGCCGATTACAGGCTGTGCCCGCGGCTTAATGCGCCCGCCACGCCCGAGCGGGTGCTGATGGCCGTGGAGCGTCTGAAATCCGTCGAATGAGATGGCCGCCTGGAAGAGGCGTCGCCGGCAGGGAGGAGCCGGCGACACCCAGTGCAAGCCCCATTGGGCTGAGGCTCGCACCGGGTTCTTGTCAGGCCTTGGCCATCTGCTCGACCTGAGCGCCGCTGTCGGGACGAGCCGGCCCAAGAACGGGCTCTTCGCCCATGGGCTGGTTCGGGAAGATCGAGAATTGACCCTTGCCGTCCATCGAGGGCCCCTCGTTCCAGCGCGCCGGCGGCGGCACAGATCCGTCCGCCGCGGTGGCGAAGAAGTCGTAGTTGTGCTGCTGGTTCTCGAGATCCTGCGGGAAGCTGTTCGGGATGGGCATGGCCGCCGGTCCGCCCATTACCTCGATGACCGCCAGCCACTGGTTCTGGTGCATGGCGTCGCGAGCGATCAGGAAGCTGAGCATGTCCTTCATGCCGTCGTCATGCGCGGCATTGTAGAGACGAACGGCGAGTACCCGGCCCGTGCTTTCCGCCGCCACGTTGCAGTACATGTCCGCTGCCAGATTGCCGGTGGCATAGATATGCGACATGTTGAAGGGCACCCCGTCGCAGTCGGAGGGATGTGCCGACAAGCCGGTGGAAAGAATATGCTTGTGGATCATTCCTTCAACGACGTGCCGAGGGTTTTCGCCGCCCATCACCGCACCGACGATACCGTCTGCGGCGCCCGCTTCCTGGAGGCTGGCCGGCGCCGTCTCGAGATTGAGTGCGACGGCGGTTGCCAGCATCTCGATGTGGCCGATTTCCTCGGTCGCCGTATTGAGCAGCATGTCGCGATATTTCGTCGTCGGACCGCGGGCGCCCCATGCCTGGAAGAAGTACTGCATGCAGACGCGGATC
Organism: Pseudomonadota bacterium; assembly: GCA_023433855.1. Lineage (GTDB taxonomy): Bacteria > Pseudomonadota > Alphaproteobacteria > Rhizobiales > Rhizobiaceae > Neorhizobium. Next base: position 17,552 of record JAEYTV010000267.1, read on the forward strand.
TCGCCCTCCACACCGCCGATCGCCTGCTGCAGCATGCGCGCAAAGATGGGATCCGGCGCCGTGACCCTGACCGGGTACTGAAGTCGCTTGTCGAAGCTGTACATGAATGATCGTCCTCGTACTGAAACAAAATAGAAGAACGCCGCTGTCGGCGTCGCCGGCACGAACCGATCCTGCACGGTAATGTTCCAGAAGCGTAGTGATCTTTTTCCCCGTGGTTCTCCCCCGCTGGCAAGTTGTGCTAGGATCTGGCGTGTTGCAGAAATCGTTATCCCGATAGAACCAGTGGCCACCCCCAGCGAAGCAAACCTGTCCGCATTCCTCGATCAGAACCGCCGCTGCGTGCTGGTCGATCTGTCAGAGGCCAGAGGTTCGACGCCCCGCGAACGGGGAACGTTCATGCTGGTGGCAGAAGCGTCCGTCTGGGGCACGATCGGCGGCGGGCAATTCGAATACATGGCGATCGACAACGCCCGCGCGCTCCTGTCTGAAGGCGGTGAAGTACGCATGGACATTCCGCTCGGCCCTGAGATCGGCCAGTGCTGCGGCGGCTGGACGAGACTTGCCTTCATGCTCGTAACCCCTGCGGTCGCCGAAGCATTGCGGGAGAGGCTGCGCGACGCCGAACAACACCAGCCGGCGGTATTTGTGTTCGGCGCCGGACATGTCGGCCGTGCGCTTGCCCATGCACTCGCACCCCTGCCCTTTGCCGTCACTCTGGTGGAAACGCGCTCCGAAGCGCTGCAGCACCTACCGGGAAATGTTGCGCATCGGTTGGCAGCCATGCCGGAGTCCGTTGTTCCTGCAATCCCGGAAGGCGGCGCCGCGATCATCATGACCCACGACCACGCGCTGGACTTCCTGATCGCCCGCGAGGCCCTCGCCCGGCGCGATCTCCCCTATGTCGGGATGATCGGATCGGCGACGAAGCGGGCGACCTTCACCGCCTGGGCCCGCCGTGAGGGCATGGCGCGCGAGACGGCGGAGCGGCTGGTCCTGCCGATCGGCGGGAGCCTCGTGAAGGACAAGCGTCCGGAGGTAATCGCGGCCATGGTCGCGGCCGAACTTCTGACCGTCATGCAAGACCCGGCGCTCAGAGGCCACGCGGCGGGAAGCTGAAGACGGCGGCCCGCCATTCGGCGCCGCAGGGCTGGGAGCCACGGGCGTCGATCAGCCCGAGATCCCTCCGGAGGCTTTCCGGCAAGCATTCGCGATCAATCCTGTTGGTGCGTCTAGTGCGAACGCCGGGCAGCAGGCTGCGAAGGCTCAGGGCAGGCAGTCCGTGCGGGATAAGCCGCCCTGCCTGGCGAAAGTTCTGCAATTTCAGAGAAAATTCCATGGTCTCTGCCCACTTCCATTTCTGTTTCGTGGGCGTAGGATGCGCCTCCCCGCAGGCGTAATCCAATCGAACAACCGTCTGCATGGATCAGGAGAACTTATCCATGAAGCTGTCGAGACAGTTCCCGCTCAACGCGCTGCGCGTCTTCGAGGCGACGGCGCGGCTGAAGAGCTTCACCAGGGCGGGCGAAGAACTCGGCATGACCCAGACGGCGGTCAGCTACCAGATCAAGCTGCTGGAGGACACGCTGGGCGATCAGCTCTTCCTGCGGCGCCCGCGGCAGGTGGCGCTGACCGAGGTCGGCGAGCGGCTGGCGCCCAAGGTGGCGGAGGCATTCGACATCCTGGCCGAAGCCGTCGGAGGCATTCGTGATCAATCGGAATCGACGCTGACGATCCACACCACCGCGACCTTCGCCTCCCACTGGCTGGCTCACCACCTCGGCACGTTCCAGCTGGAAAATCCCGGCATGGCCGTGCGGCTTGAAACCTCCCAGTCGATCGTGGATTTCACCCGCGCCGAGGGGGACGTCGCCATCCGCTCCGGCAAGGGCGTCTGGCCGGGACTGAAATCCCACTTCCTGATGAAGAGCCATTTCACCCCGATGCTGTGCCCGGCGCTGGCCGACAGGATCGGTGGCATCCGCAAGCCCGAGGACCTCCTGAAACTGCCGATCATCGCCCCGCAGGACAGCTGGTGGCCGGTCTGGTTTTCGAGGGCCGGCCTTCCCGACGTCGATCTTTCCGCCTTTCCCGCAAGCCAGTACGGCGGGCAGTACTTTCACGCGGCAGCCGCGATCGCCGGCCAGGGCGTCGCGATCCTCCGCCCCGAATTCTATGCCGAAGATGTCGCTCTCGGGCGGCTCTACCAGCCCTTCGATCTGCTGGCGAGCGACGGCTCCGACTACTGGCTGGTCTATCCCGCGTCACGGCGCAACTCACGCAAGATCCGCGCCTTCCGCCACTTCATGCGCAAGATGATGCCCGATTTTCAGGACTGACCGGGCGGGGTCAGAAGCCCATGTCGGGCGCGTAGAAACAGCGTAGCGTATCTTCGGTCGGATAAAGGCAGAGGTGGTATTCCTCGTCCTGACTGCGTCTTGCCTCGCTCTGCGGCATCTTGAACCGATGAGGTCTGGTGATCAGGCGATGATCACCAGGGCGCAACGAGATCTCGTAGCCGTCCTTGGTGACCTTGACGTTCTTCGTCGAGATCATCTGGCAATCGCCGGAATGATTATCTCCGTTGCAGCAGAACCCGTCATATCTCCAGGTGACGCCGCTTGGACTGTGCGCTTCGTGCGCCTGAGCCGGAGCGAATGCGCAAGACGCGTACGCCATCATCATACCTGCCAGAATACCACGCATGTCTTTGGGCATGAGCTTAGTCTCCGTTGATGAACGTCATCTACGGCGAGCGTCACGCAAAAAACCCGGCACTCGCCGGTCGACTTGCACCACTCATCCTACGTGAGTCGGTCCCGCCGGCCACTGCATTTTGCTGCGATGCACAATCTGTTATTTCGAAAAAGGTAATATGATGTACCTCCACCAACTCCGATCCATTGCCACGGGTTCCGGCGCCTGCGAAATGTTCCAGGGATGAGCGCTTTCCTCTTCGCCAAATTTTTCGCAGACTGGCGAGTCGGGGGAGAAGAACAGTCAAGGGGACCCTGAATGTACGAATACGCCGTTGCCTGGGAGTGGCTGAGTTTTGCCGCCCGCTGGTTCCACGTCATCACCGCCATCGCCTGGATCGGCTCGTCCTTTTATTTCATTGCGCTCGATCTCGGGCTGGTGAAGCGGCCACATCTGCCGACCGGAGTCCACGGCGAGGAATTGCAGGTGCATGGCGGCGGTTTTTACC
>JAEYTV010000275.1 GCA_023433855.1 Pseudomonadota bacterium
GCTCAATAACGCCATGTCGATCACTCCATAGCCCCCGCTGAAAACATGCGAGGGAAGGTTGGAACATGGGTCAATTCTCAATGGAAATATCAGGCCACGCCGGGTCAATTCTCAGTGGCAATCAACACTCGTAGCTTCCCGCCCTTCGAGAAGGGGCGGCAGCCATACGTTTCCGAGCTTCCGGAAGACGTCACAGCATCTGTCGATTTCGAGATGATGGGGACAGAACGCCTTTCGTTCCGACCGCCCATTCATGCCGAATTGCAAGCTGGCGCGGAACCGTCTGATGGCACGTGTGTTCTCGCTTTCGTCATTCCTAACGGCCATGAGCGGGGGGGACCCCCAAGAGGCAACCGCATGAGCGCACGCACTCTCGTCGCCTTTTCCGCCACCTTTCTTCTCAGCATGTTTTTCAGAACCTTCTTTGCTGTAGCGGGGCCGGAACTGGCAAGTGAACTCGATCTGTCCCCGTTGCAGTTCGGCGTCCTGTCCTCGGCATTCTTTGCAACCTTCGCGGCGATGCAGGTGCCGGTCGGGATCTTGTTCGACAGATTTGGATGCCGCGTACCCATGGCTTTGCTCGTTATCGGCGGCGCGGCCGGCGCAGCGATGATTGCAGTGGCATCGTCCTTTCGTCAGGCCCTGATCGGCCAGGGACTTCTTGGGATCGGCTGCGCTCCCGCTCTTATGGGAATCTACTTCTACTACGGCAGGGCACTCCCCTGGCAGAAGGCCGCGAGGGTGGCGACCACGATTGCTGCGATCGGATCGATCGGGGCCCTGATCTCAGCGACGCCATTCGAGTTCCTCGTATCCGAAGTCGGATGGCGTTATGCCGTGGGTCTCTCCGCGTGCTGCATGGCGATCGCGGGTTGCTTGCTCTACCTTTGGGTTCAGAACGCTGGGCAAGCTGACTTCGCAACGCCTGATGAGAAGACCTCTTCTTCGAGCAACACGGGGTTCCTGTTGTTCCTCGCTCCCATCTTCCTCAGCGCGTCCCTTGGAACCGTGTTCAGGAGCGCTTGGGCGTCACCCTATCTCATAGACGTCGTCAAGATATCCTCACAGCAGGCTGCTCATGCCTTCGCTGTGGTGAGTGTCGCCGGGACGCTGACAGGTTTCGCACTACCATTCGCGATAAGACGCTGGTCGCCGGGCACCATCGTTGGAGCGCTTTACTGCACAACGATCGCACTCACGGCTGCCCTCGCAGTCAATCCAGTGCAGAATGTCTTCATGGCAGGCCTCGTCCTATCCGCACTGTACGCGATCGGGAACTGCCATACGGTCGCGCTGGCAGAGGCGCAGGCTCATATCTCCGTTACAAGACGAGGAATGATCCTGGGCGTCTTGAACGGCCTGGGTTTTGTCGGCGTTGCTTCGTTTTCCCCATTGTTCGGTATGATTGCGCGATCCCTTGAACCCACCCTCGCTTTCACCGCAATGTTCTCCGCCACGGCGGCAGTTCTGACCGGAGCGCTCATCGTATACATGTTTCGAGGTCGGTCAGCGGGAACGGCATGAATGCCCGGACTGCCGGCAGGCAGGAGAAGGGGAGGCACGCAGCTGGTCTCACACGAGGCACCTTCGTAAGCGGTGTGCTGCTCGCACATTGAATCCGCGCACTCGATCAAAGATGCAACTAGGGAGCGGGTATTCTACAGGATCGTGCTGGATTATCTGATAGCGCATATCTGGCTCATGCGGGTCGAATTTTGTGGCGATCCGGACGGATAGCAGCTAGGTATCACTCAAAGCGCGTGCTGCGGTGCTGCGGGTTCACCCGAAATCCACGGAGACTACGATCAAACTCTCACAAGGAGCGCGAACCCATGTCTTCGACGATGTCCCAGGGCCGCATTCAATCCACTCTTCGCCACTTTCTCGATAACGAGGCATCAGGCGGTATCATCCTGATGTTCGTTGCCGCACTTGCAATCGCGACGGCAAATTCGCCGATGGCGGACGCGTATTTCCATGTCCTTCACGTCTATATCGGGCCGCTCAGCATCCAGCACAGGATCAATGACGCACTGATGGCTGGCTTCTTCCTGCTGGTGGGCCTGGAAATAAAGCGGGAGATGCTGGACGGCCAGCTATCGAGCTGGAGCAGGCGGATACTGCCGGGAGCTGCTGCGGCCGGAGGGATGGTGTTTCCGGCGCTGTTCTACATTTACTTTAACTGGAACGATCCGTCAGCACTCAGGGGATGGGCCATTCCGACAGCGACCGATATCGCCTTCGCGCTCGGCGTTCTGTCGCTGTTTGGGAAACGTGTCCCGGCATCGCTGAAAATCTTTCTGGCCGCGCTGGCGATCATCGACGATCTCGGTGCAGTCATCGTGATTGCACTGTTCTATACCGCCGACGTCAATCTTCTGGCACTTTCCGGCGCAGCCATTGTCGTCGGCAACCTCATTATCTTCAATCGGATGGGCGTGAAAGCACTGTGGCCCTACCTGGTGCTGGGTGCAGTGCTTTGGGTTCTGGTGTTCTCATCCGGTGTCCATGCTACGCTGGCGGGTGTCGTACTGGCGCTGACCATTCCGTTGAAACTCACGCCGGGCACCCCGGAAGCCAGTCATGCAGAATCTCCACTCCATAAGCTGGAGCACCATCTTCACAAGCCCGTTGCTTTTGCCATCGTGCCGGTCTTCGGGTTTGCCAACGCCGGCGTCTCGTTTTCTGGGGTTTCCATGTCGGTCATCGCCGAGCCGCTGACCATGGGTGTCGCCGCAGGACTGCTGCTTGGAAAACTGGTCGGCGTTCTTGGCACGGTCGCAGTTCTTGTAAACCTCAAGCTCGCCGATCTGCCCGCAAAAGCGAGCTGGGGACAGATGGCCGGGGTAGCTCTCCTGTGCGGTATCGGCTTCACCATGTCTCTGTTCATCGGATTGCTGGCGTTCAACGATCCGAACGTTCAGGATCATGTAAAGATCGGCATTCTGCTGGGTTCACTGACATCGGGCTTGATCGGTGCGGTTCTGCTCACGGCATTTGGTCGTCGGTCCGAGACGTAGATCGGGCGCTCCACGGCAGCGGTTCACCGATCTGCTCTGCTTGTGACCGCTGGCGACGGCGGTCAGCGTGGCGCTCATGCAGGCGAACGGATCGCGGGGGTCGAGCTTGCAGCTTTTGATGATTGAGGCGGTTGTTGCCCAGTTTTCCGCTGCCGCATCGTGTCCGGCGAAAAGAGCATTCTTCCGGCTCGACGCGATGGCCTGATGGTCCGCTCTACGGAATTGTTGTCGATCTCGATGCGGCCGTGGATCGGGAAGATGCGGTTGGAAACGAGACTTTCCGCGAAGCTGGAACAACCTACCCGTAATCGTGAAGCGTAATGTTTCGACGAAGAAATCGTCATGATCAATTCGAGACGGGAGAGCCGATAATTTCCGCTAGATGGCAAAGGGAATGAGCCTCGCTGCGATATGGCAAAAAAAGACTGGCAGAGACGATACTTCCCTCATGAATCTAAAGAGATGGAACGGATCCAACAGTGCGCCATGGGAGATTTAGGTTTGTCACTACTGACCAATGGAGAACGAAAGCGAAGGTAGAGGATTGCGTCTTTCGTCTTTCACGGGCTGTAGCGCTGCCAGAGTGATTGTATCCTCCAGCCTTGAGATCTTCTCTTCGTTTGCCGGGTCGTCAAAGAGGAAGGTCGAGAGCAAGAGATTGTCGTGCAGTAGGAACTGAAAGACAGCGGAGCTCTTGTTCTCCGTGGTCCCGTACCTATAGCTGAACTGCTCGGGAACGCTCCAAGAGCCTTGGCGCATCGTTGAAAAATTCCCGAGGAAGTTCAGCTCCGTTGGCACACTACCCTCAATGAGGTTTTTAGATGTGTGTGGGTAGACCGCCACGTGGGCTGCAGTTGACCTTGCACCGCTGAGCTAATCCGATTTGAAGTAAGCTCTGGCCCATTGAGAGGACCAGAGAATGAAGCGCAGCCGTTTCACAGACGAGCAGATCATTGGCATCCTGAAGGAGCATGAGGCGGGCACGCCGGTCT
>JAEYTV010000537.1 GCA_023433855.1 Pseudomonadota bacterium
ACACCGATCTCGATGAGTACTTCGCGCTTATCCAACGGCGTTTCCTGAACCCCAAGATTGGCGATACCATCCCGCGGCTTGCACAGGACGGTTCCAACCGGCAGCCCAAGTTCATTCTGCCATCGACGCGCGACCGGCTCGCCAAGGGACTGGACATCGTGGGGCTCGCCCTCGTCTCGGCGCTATGGTGCCGCTATTTCGCCGGTACCTCCGACACCGGCAAGCAGATCGTCTTCAACGACGCCAGTGCCGACAAGCTTCACGAGGCTGCGCTGAAAGCGCGGGAAAATCCGGAGGCTTTCCTGTCCTTCGACGAGATCTTCGGCGAGGTTTCCAAATCGGAACTCTTCCGGAGCCGCTTTGCGCATGCATTGGACACGCTCTGGAGCGAAGGGACCGCGAGGACGCTTGAGCTTTACCTTGCGGACAAGCTGGTTGCGTAAGGAGATAGGGCAGGGACGTGCTTCAGGCTGCAGGACCTCTGGTAATCTTCGACTGCGACGGGGTTCTCGTTGACAGCGAGCCTGTCTCTGTCCGCGTGTTGGTTGATGCCCTGCGTCGCAAGGGCGTCGACATGGACGAGGGTGAAGCATACCGCCGCTTCCTTGGCCGAAGCCTTGCGACGGTAACGAGCACAATGCGCGACGAGTTTGGTGTCGAAGCCGACGGGAGTTTTCTCGAGGATATGCGCCACGACCACTACGCGCGTTTTCGTGCCGAGCTGCGGGCGGTTCCCGGTGTTGCTGCCACATTGGATGCACTGCAGGTCCCGCGTTGCGTTGCGTCGTCCAGCCAGCCTGAACGCATCCGTCTCTCCCTTACGATCGCCGGACTGATCGACAAGGTGGAACCGAACATCTTCTCGGCGGCGATGGTCGCCCGAGGCAAGCCCGCGCCAGATCTCTTCCTGCACGCCGCAAGCCAGATGGGTTCGGATCCGGCGAGCTGTATCGTCGTGGAGGACAGCCCGGCCGGAATAGAAGCCGCACAGCGTGCCGGCATGACGGTGTTCGCCTTTGTCGGCGGCTCGCATGCGGCGGCTCCGGGCTACCGCGACCGTATAGAAGCATTTGCACCGGACGTGGTGTTTGACGCCATGCCCGATTTGCTTCACCTTGTCCAAAAACATTTAGAGGATCGCGGAAGATCGACTTCCCCCCTGGGGCACTGACGGGGGAACGGTCAGGCGGCCATCAGGGACAGGAAACCAAGCCGGATGCGTGATCACCTCGTGGCGGTTGATATCGGCACTGCCAGCGCGCGCGCGGGAGTGTTCGACCGCAGGGGCCGGTTGATATCCAAGGCGAAGCACCCGATCCTGATGTTCCGTCCCAGGGAAAACCACGCGGAGCATGATTCCGAGGATATCTGGCGGGCGACTTGCCGCGCCGTGAAGGATGCCCTGCAGGCTGCCAAAGTTGCCGCTCACCAGATCGCGGCCATCGGTTTCGACGCCACCTGTTCGCTTGTCGCGCGTGATCGGGCCGGTTTGCCGCTCACCGTCTCGACCTCGGGGAAGTCCAATCAGGATACCATCGTTTGGCTCGATCATCGCGCCATCGAGGAGGCCGACCAGCTTTCGGCGACAGGCCACAGGGTGCTGAACTTTTCGGGTGGTTCACTCTCGCCCGAGAAGGAAATGCCCAAGCTGATGTGGCTCAAGCGGCACTTGCCGCAGAGTTGGGCGTCGGCCGGATATTTTTTCGACCTTGCCGACTTCCTGACGTGGAAGGCAACCGGCTCGGCGGCGCGATCGCGTTGCACGCTGACTGCCAAATGGAACTACCTCGCGCATGAAACGCCCGGCTGGAACGCCGATTACCTGGCACTCGCCGGGCTCGGGGATCTTCTGGAAAAGGGCGGGCTGCCCCACGAAACTGCCGCCCCAGGCACCGGCATCGGCAGACTGAGCCGAACGGCGGCAGCGGAACTGGGGCTGGACGCCGAAGTTGAAGTGGCTCCGGGAATGATCGATGCCTATGCGGGCGCGCTCGGCGTGCTCGGTGCTACGCTCGGGGGACCGGGGCTTGAAACGAACGTCGCGCTGATCGGCGGCACTTCCAGCTGCATCGTCGCTTTTTCCAAGGATGCGAAGCCGGCGCGCAGCATCTGGGGCCCCTATTTCGAGGCCGTCCTGCCGGGACACTGGTTGGTCGAGGGCGGTCAGTCGGCGGCCGGTGCGCTGCTCGACTACATCGTTCAGATGCATGCATCGGTAGGGGAGCCGACGGGCGACCTCCACGCCCGGATCATCACGCGTATCGGCGAACTGCGGGCCGCGCACGAGGGAGACATCGCTCCGGATCTGCATATTCTCCCGGACTTCCACGGAAACCGCTCTCCGCTTGCCGATCCCCATGCGACCGGCGTCATCAGCGGCCTGACGCTTGACACCTCGTTTGACGGCCTCTGCCGGCTCTACTGGCGAACCTGCGTGTCCATCGCGCTCGGCATCCGGCACATCCTCGACGCGATGGGGGAGTACGGGTATCGCTTCGAGGCGGTCCACGTTACCGGAGGGCATGTCAACAATCCGCTCCTTCTGGAGCTTTACGCCGACGTGACCGGGTGCAAGGTCGTGGTTCCCGACAACAGGGATGCGGTTCTGCTTGGCACGGCCATGGCGGCTGCGGCTGCCGGTGGCGTGTATCCGAACCTTTCCGAAGCAGGTCAGGCAATGGGGGGGAGTGGCACCGAACGCTTGCCCAACCCCGCCCGCTCCAAGCAATTCGACAGGGATTACCGACGGTTTCTCGCCATGATCCGGCATCGGGATGAACTCAGGAGCATTATTGACGAGTAATCAGAACCCGCCGGTATCCATCGCACCATATTGCCTGCCTCAACGGCCAGGACTGGGACAATCTGACCCGCTTTGTTGGCAATGGCGTGATCCAAAATGGCCGTGATCTGGGCCTCTCCGGTTACCGGCAGATGGGGGAGGGCGCGTGAGGGCAGGCAGCTGCCTGACAACCTTCAGGCGACATGAGGCCATCATAGACGTTTACTTGCGAAAGGCTTCTGCCGATGAGCCGGCGCCGATCTTGCTCCCGTAGGACTGTCAACCTACATCTCACCCTCATGCATGGGAAACGCCGATGATCCTTGAGGCTGCACGTCTGTCGCTCATCAATCTCCTGGCCGTGGAGACTCGCACTGTATTCTGGAAGACGCTCGGCCTGACGATCCTCGTTCTGGTCGGCCTCTGGTTTGCCTTGCGGACGCTGTTTACCACCTACGCCTGGCCCTGGATTGCGGCCTTTTTCCCGGCTTTGCCCGACTGGACCGGGTGGCTCACCTTGATCGCCGCGATAGCGGCTAGTATCGGGCTTGCGCTGGCGCTCGCCCTCCTGATCGCTCCCGTCACGGCGCTGATCGCCGGTCTTTTCCTCGATGACGTGGCGGAGGTCGTGGAGAAACGCGATTATCCCGCCGACCCGCCCGGCAGAGCGCTGCCGCTCGGCCAGGCGATGCTGGGCTCGATCAAGTTCCTGGGCGTCGTTCTCGTCGGCAACCTGGTGGCGCTCTTCCTGCTTTTTATTCCGGGCATCAACCTTGTCGCCTTCTTCCTGGTGAACGGCTATCTGCTTGGCCGGGAGTTCTTCGAGTTTGCGGCCATGCGCTTCCGGACGCCTGCAGAGGCACGTGCCTTTCGATCGAAACATTCCTCGACGGTTTTCATCGCCGGTCTGCTGATCGCCTGCTTCCTGGCGATTCCGATCGTCAATCTGCTGACGCCGCTGTTTGCCGCGGCGCTGATGGTGCATCTTCACAAGGCAGTTTCGAAGCGGGATCCCTCATTCGTGCTCAACGACGCCGCCATAGGCACCGGTCAGCTGCGGCGGTAGCTCCACCAGCGGAGCCGGCACATCGCAGGTCTTTTCCGGCGAGCGACAGAGGTCAGCGATGATGCAGCGCTCGCATTCCGGGCGTCTTGCCTTGCAGGTATAGCGGCCGTGCAGGATCAGCCAATGATGTGCGTGATAGAGATACTGTTTGGGGATAACCTTGAGGAAGTGCTCTTCGACCTCGTCAGGCGTCTTGCCCGGCGCCATCAGGAGCCGATTGCCGAGCCTGAACACATGCGTGTCAACGGCGAGCGTGGGAACGCCGAAAGCCATGGACATGACCACATTGGCGGTCTTGCGGCCAACCCCGGGCAGGCGCATCAACTCTTCGCGTGTCCTTGGAACTTGCGAGCCGAACTCCTCGATCAGCATGCGTGACAAGGCGATGACGTTTTTTGCCTTGTTGCGGTAGAGCCCGATGGTCTTGATGTAGTCGATGACGCCATCTTCGCCGAGCGCCAGCATCTTTTCCGGCGCGTCGGCCACCTTGAACAACGCGCGTGTCGCCTTGTTGAC
>JAEYTV010000544.1 GCA_023433855.1 Pseudomonadota bacterium
GGTGCGCGCCGCGCGACCGATGCCACCATACACGACCAGCTCGTGCGGATTCTCCGCAACATCCGGGTCGAGGTTGTTCATGAGCATGCGCAGCGGCGCTTCGGTCACCCAGCTCTTGGTGTTAAGCTCCGAGCCGCGTGGTGCGCGGACTTCGCGAATGTTATGGCGCGGATTGATCATGTTCACTTCCCCAGTTCCTTAAGTTCGTAGGCGACGGCCTCGAGACGGGCGAGGACCGCCTTCAAATGGATGCGGAGTTTCTCGGCCTTCTGCTCGTCATAGACGAAAGGTAGCTCCTCCGCGGTCAGGTGGGTGGACTGGGCGAGTTCCATCTGGATTGCATGCACCCCGCTTCCCGGCTGCCCGTAATGTCGGGTCGTCCAGCCGCCCTTGAAGCGACCGTTGATGATGCTCGTGTAGCCCCCCGCGCAGCCGGTCACTTCGGCCGCTACACGCTGAAATTCCACCGCGCACGAAGCGCCGGAGTTGGTGCCGATGTTGAAATCCGGCAGCCTGCCTTCAAACAAGAAGGGGATCACCGAGCGGATGGAGTGGCAATCGTAGAGTACCGCAACCCCGTGAAGTGCCTTAACCCGCGCCACTTCAGCGGCGAGAGCCGCGTGGTATGGCCGATGGAAGGTCGCGAGACGCTCGCGGATATCCTCTTCCGTCGGTTCTTGCCCTTCCTTCCAGATGGCTATGCCATCGAAATCCGTCTCCGGCACCAGCCCCGTGGTGTTCTGGCCGGGATAGAGACTTGCCCCCTCCGGATCCCGGTTGGCGTCGATGACATAGCGATGGAAGGTGGCACGCACCGTGGTCGCATCTTCCAACAGCCCAGCGTACAGCCGGTCGATATGCCAATCGGTATCGGCAAGCTTCCGGCCATTCTCGCTGAGGCGGTTCCAGATCTCTCCCGGCACATCCGTACCGGTGTGAGGAAAGGCGAGTATGACGGGCGAACTGCCCTGTACGACTTCGTAGACGCTCATGTGTTATCCATTGAGTTCCGGCAAGAGCCCGTTCCAGATACGCAGGTAGAGGGGGTTGAAGCCGATGCGGTAAACAAGCTCCGCGGGGCTCTCGATGTCCCAGATCGCGAGGTCTGCACGCTTCCCGGCCTCGATGGTGCCGATGCTGTCCAGCCGCCCGAGTGCGCGGGCTGCTTCGCGCGTCACACCGGCCAGGCACTCCTCCACTGTCAGGTGGAACAGGGTTGCCCCCATGTTCATTGTCAGCAGAAGCGAGGTGAGCGGCGAGGTGCCGGGGTTGCAGTCGGTGGCAAGCGCCATCTTCGTTGCGTGCTTGCGGAAGAGATCCACCGGCGGCTTTTTGGTTTCGCGAATGAAATAGTACGCGCCCGGCAACAGGACCGCCACGGTTCCGGCCGCCGCCATAGCCGCCGCACCCTGCTCGTCGGCATATTCGAGGTGGTCTGCCGAAAGAGCGCCGTATTCCGCCGCAAGTGCAGCGCCATGCAGGTTGGACAACTGGTCGGCATGCAGCTTCACCGGCAGGCCGAGGCCTCTGGCAGCATCGAAAACCATGCGCATTTGATCTGGCGTGAAGGCAATGCTTTCGCAGAAACCATCCACCGCATCGACGAGTCCTTCGGCATGAGCGACATGGAGCCCCGGGATCACCACGTCTCGGATGAAGTCGCTGTTACGCTCCTTGTAGTCTGCCGGCGTCGCATGTGCGCCGAGATAGGTGCTGGCCAGCCCTACCTGCCGTTTGCTGCAGAGACGGCGGGCGGCGCGCAACATCTTCAACTCGTCATCAACGGTGAGCCCGTAGCCGGACTTTACTTCAACCGTCGTCACCCCTTCCGCAAGCAGTGCGTCCAGCCTCGGCAGGCTTTCGCTGACAAGCGTGGCTTCGCTCGCCTCCCTCACCTGCTGCACCGATGAAACGATGCCGCCACCAGCGCGGGCGATCTCTTCATAGGAAGCGCCCGCGAGCCTCATCTCGAATTCGCGCGCGCGATTGCCTGCATGAACAAGATGGCTATGGCAGTCGATCAGGCCCGGTGTGATCCACCTTCCCTCGCAGTCGACGACCCGCGCAGCCGGGTGTACGGGCGCATCGCGTTCCTGGCCGCAAAAGATGATCTGGCCGCCCTCCATGAGGATGGCGCCTTTTTCGATGATACCGAGCCCGGGCCGGTCAGGCACCATTGTCGCCAGCCTTGCGTTCCGCAGCAGTGTCGTCATGGGAGGTCTCTCCGTGGTCCGATTGCCTTCGTTTCGATCAAGCTGCGGATCCTGTCGATCTCGCCGTTCAGCGGGCGGTTATCGCGATAGAAAGGCGCAGTCCTGCGAACCAGTTCGTAGAGCTCCGACGTGCGAGCAGCCTTGCTGGCGGAGCCGGGTTGCAGGTCGTAAGCCTGTGCTGCGGCGGTCACCTCTATCGCCAGAATGATGTGCAGGTTGGCGAGGATCGCAAGTGCCTTGTCCGCCGCAGGGGTGGCATGGGTGAGGATATCCTCCTGCAACGCCGAGGTGATGCCGCCATCGAGGCTTGCGGGCGTTGCCAGCCTGCGGTTCTCGGCGACGAGGGCAGCAGCGGTATATTGGATGATCATGAAGCCGGAACAGACGCCGCTCGCTGCGGCCAGAAAAGCGGGCAATCCGCTGACCATGGGATTGACGAGCCGGTCGATGCGCCTCTCCGAGATTGCCGCGAGTTCTGCTGCGGCTGTTGCGAGAGCATCCATGGCAAGACCAAGTGCGGCGCCCACGGCATGCGCCTGACTGTACACTTCAGGTGCCTCGGGAGAGCCTGTTACGATCGGGTTGTCCGTTACGCTCGCGAGCTCGCGATCGACCACATCGGCCACCTGCCCAAGGGCGTCGCGCACGGCGCCATGGATCTGCGGCACGGCACGCAGGCTCAGTGGGTCCTGGGTACGGCTGCCGGCCGATTGTGCCAGCAGCGCGCTTCCTTCCAGCCACCAGCGCAAATTATCGCCGACCTGCTGCAGGCCCGCCGACTTGCGCAGCGCGAGCGGCGCTTCCGCAAACGGATCGGCCTGGGCCCCGAGGTTCTCGTAAGTCATGGCGGCAGCGGCGTCAGCCCATTCTACAAGATGCGTCAGTCTGCCCACAGCCAGTGCTGCAAGGCCCGTGGCGCATGGAGTGCCGTTGACGAGGCTCAGCCCCTCCTTGGCCTCCAGGACCAGCGGCTTGCGCCCGATCCCCTGCAACGCGTCGCTGCCCGACATCAACTGGTCCCCCAGACGGCAGCTTCCCTCGCCGATCAGCACGATGCCGATCGCCGCTGCATGGGTAAGATAGCCGACGGACCCCTTCGACGGGATGACCGGCAGCATTCCGGCGTTGAGCAGCGCCAGCAATGTCTCGACCACCTCGACCCTGACGCCGGAATAACCATGAGCGAAGTTGGCGATCTGGGCAGCCACCACCGCGCGCGTCTCAGTCACGCCCAGGGGCTGCCCGACGCCGCAATTGTGGCTGAGAATGATGTTGCGCGAAAGCGCCTGCTGCTCATCGCGATTGATCACCACGTCACAGAGCGCGCCAACACCGGTGTTGATACCGTAACCGCGGATCCCCAGTTCAACCAAGCTGCCGACGATTGCCCGCGCGTCGGCGATCCGCTGCCAGGCGGCCTGGGTCAACCCGAGCTCAGCCCCCGCCGCCACAGCCGCGATTTCCCGCCAGGTGAGCCTGTTGTCGAGAATGACGGGTTCGACCATGGCCATCTACCTGCCCACCTGCGCGTCGCTGTACGAAACGCGCCACGTAATCATCCGCCGGAGAGTTGAGGATCTGGCTCGGCGTACCGACTTGCACCACCTTGCCGTCCTTGAGGATCGCGATTTCCGACCCGATCCGCAACGCCTCGTCCAGATCATGGGTGATGAAGACGATCGTCTTCGAGAGGTTCTTTTGCAGGTGCAACAACTGGTCCTGCATGTCGGTGCGGATCAGCGGGTCCAGCGCCGAAAATGCTTCGTCCATCAGGATGACGTCGGTATCGGCGGCGAGTGCACGTGCAAGCCCGACGCGCTGCTTCATGCCGCCTGAAAGCTGGTGCGGATACTTGTTCTCATAACCCGGAAGCCCGACCGCCTCGATCCACTTCATGCCGATCGGATCAGCCTGCGCCCTGGTCAGCCCGCGCATCCGCTGCCCGTAGACGACGTTCTGCAGCACCGTCCTGTGCGGCATCAGCCCGAAGCTCTGGAAAACCATGCTGACGCGGCGGGCACGAAAGTCCCTGAGGTCGCGCGGTCCTAGGCCGAGGACGTTGCGGCCATCGACCACGATCTCGCCGCTGGTCGGCTCGATTAGCCGGTTGATGTGGCGCACCAGAGTGGACTTGCCTGAACCGGACAGACCCATGATGACAAAGATGCGCGAGGTGCTGATCTTCAGGCTGATGTCGTTCAGCCCGATACTGCAGCCGGTACGCTCGAGGATGTCGCTCTTGCCCGCGCCATCGCGCGCCATGGCCAGAGCCTCGCGCGATTTATGGCCAAAGATCTTGTAGACGTTGCGGATCTCGATCTCAGCCATTCTTGCTGTCCTCCGCCTTGGACCGGCCGAAGCCCTGGGTGATACGGTCGAGCACGATGGCCAGGATGACGATGCCGAGGCCCGCTTCCAGGCCCTTTCCGACGTCGAGCGTCTGGATGCCGTTCAGCACCTGCTCGCCGAGGCCGCGGGCGCCGATCATCGACGCGACCACGAC
>JAEYTV010000442.1 GCA_023433855.1 Pseudomonadota bacterium
GCCCACGCCGCGAGGGTGCGCAATGCCCCCACGAGCGATATTCCGAGGTCAGTGAGCTGGTACTCCACTTGCGCGGGAACCGTTGGATAGACCTTCCGCTGGACGAAGCCGTTGGCTTCCAGGGAACGAAGGGTCAATGTCAACATACGGTGCGATACGCCATCCACGCGCCTTCTGAGCTCATTGAAGCGTACTGGTCCGGCTGTCAGGCAGGCAACTGTTGGTATCGTCCACTTGTCTCCAAAGATGCC
The DNA here is from genome assembly GCA_023433855.1 of Pseudomonadota bacterium. Taxonomy (GTDB): domain Bacteria; phylum Pseudomonadota; class Alphaproteobacteria; order Rhizobiales; family Rhizobiaceae; genus Neorhizobium. Next base: position 252 of record JAEYTV010000442.1, read on the forward strand.
GAGTAATTTCCCGAGCGATTGGCAGTCGGCTCGCGTCGACACATTAACCATACATTTCTCGCTAGTATTGTGGGATTGGAGAGCGATGTGATTGACCGCTCGATGCTCCGGTCGCCAGGAACAAAATTGTTCGTTCTTGAGGCTCCTCGCGACGGATACTAGATCAGGATCGATATGTTCTTGCTTGAAGGTATTGATCATGACCACGACGGACACAAGGCCTGTGCTTGTGACGGGCGCCACCGGAGGACAAGGTGGAAGCGTAGTCGACAAGGCGCTGCGAAAAGGCATCCGGGTCCGTGCTCTGGTTCGCGATCCGAAAACCGCGTCAGCGCGCCAGTTGGCGGAGGCGGGAGCCGAAATCGCTCAAGGGGATTTCGCGGATGCCGCGTCCTTGAAGCGGGCAATGAAATCCGTGCGTGCCGTCTTTTCCATGCAACAGGACGGTGCACCGACGTCGGATTTTCGGTCACTGCTCGATGCTGCAATGGGGGAAGGAATCGAGCAGTTCATACATTCCACTGTTTCCGGCCTAAGCGAACGGGAAGCGGATTTCGATGCGTATGGCGGGGACGTGAAGCAGGAATACTGGCAAGCAAAGATTGCTCAGGAACGCGCTCTGCGGGCTGCGCCGTTCCGCTATCGCACATATTTGCGTCCTTCCCTCATCATCGACAATCTGTCATTGCGAGCGCGCTTCCTTTATCCGAGGCTTGCTACGGCAGCCGATCTGCTCTTGGCGATGCCGCCTGATCAACCTGTTTCATTCGTCTCTTACGATACCATCGGACGGATAGCGGCGGAGGCCTTTGCCGATCCAGCGCGGTTCAACGATTCCGAAATCGAACTTGCTGATGAATATACATCCTATTCAAACGTTGCCGCCCATCTTGGAGAAGTCAGCGGCAAACCTGTCACTGTCACGTATGCTTCTGAGAAAGACGCAATCGCGATGGGGCTTCCACCGCGTGTCGCACATTCGCATGTTTGGCTGACGGAGGTGGGCTATCCGGCTCGGCCCGAATCTCTAGCTCATTACGGCATAAGACCCTTGCCCATCCGAGAATGGATAAACCGGGAAATCGGAAACATCGAAATCGGAGGCCCTGCGTCTGGATCGTAAGCGGGCGAGATCGCCGATATCGCGGCCTGAAAGCTACCTGCCCTTCCATACGGGACCCCGCTTCTCGGCAAAGGCGCGTGCCCCTTCGAGCTGGTCTTCGCTGGAATAGAGCACGTCGACCGTCCTGAGCTGACGGCGGGTGACCTTGTTCATCGTCGTCTGGAATTTCTCTCCCTCCGCCTCGCGCACCACTTCCTTGATGGCCGCATAAACGAGCGGCGGCCCACTTTCGAGCAGCCGCGCCAGTTCCCAGGCACGCTCCATCAACTTGGTTGCGGGCAAGATCTCGTTGACGAAACCCCAGCGATGCGCCTCCTGCACATCGAGCCATCGGCCGGTCAGCAGCATGTCCATGGCGATGTGATAGGGAATGCGCTTGGGCAGCTTGATCGAGGCGGCATCCGCCACCGTGCCGGAGCGAATTTCCGGCAGGGCAAACGTTGCATGTTCCGCCGCAAGAATGAGATCCGTCGACAGCGCGATCTCCAGCCCACCGCCGCAGCAGATGCCGTTCACCGCGGCGATGATCGGCTTGTTGAGGTCGCGCAGTTCCTGCATGCCCCCGAATCCGCCGACGCCATAATCGCCATCCACGGGATCGCCCGCGGCAGCAGCCTTCAGGTCCCAGCCGGGGCAGAAGAACTTTTCGCCAGCGCCGGTGATGATGGCGACCCGCAATGTGGCGTCGTCACGGAAATCGCGAAAGATGTCGCCCATGATCCGCGACGTGACAAGATCGATGGCATTCGCCTTCGGCCGGTCGATGGCGACTTCGAGAATGCCACCCTCGCGGCGGGTCCTGATCGGTTGATCGGTCACGATATCCTCCTCCGGATGAGCGCATCCACCGCCACGCCCCCCCCGCCTTCCGGCAACACCATGAGCGGATTGATGTCCAATTCCTCGATGTCGCCGGCATTCTCTACAAGGTAGGCCGCAACCGCCGCCACGGCTTGTGCAAGCGCAGCGATATCACCCTTCGGAGCGCCACGATAACCCCCGAGCAGCTTTTTGATCTTGAGGCCGGATATCGCCTCCGAGATCGCTTCCGGAGAGGCCGGCAGGGTAAGCAATGCGGAATCCTCCAACAATTCGACGAGAATCCCGCCGGCCCCGATCGTCATGACAAGACCGGCGACCGGATCGCGCATCGCGCCGATAATGATTTCCGCCACCGGCGTGCCGGCCATCCTCTCGACCAGATAGCCGTTTGCAACGCCCGCCATGGCATGAGCGGCGGCGACCACCTCTTCGCGGTTCTTCAGGTTGAGCTTCACCGCGCCAGCTTCCGTCTTATGGGCGACGCCACGCCCCTTGAGGGCAACGGGAAAACCGAGCTTCGCCGCTGCCTCTCCGGCAGCTTCCGGTGAAACCTCGACCAATCCTTCCGGCACGGGCAACCCGAAGGCGGAAAGTTCGCGTTTCGCTTCGTCCTCGTTCAGCGTGGCCACCTCGCCGGCGCCGGCGGCCGTCTTGAGCAGCGGCACGTGCTCGGGCCCGGCCCATGCGTTACCGATGAATACGGCGATTTCAGCGGCGGCAAGCGCCTCCTCGATACCGTAGAAAGGCACGACGCCTTCGCGCATCAGCTGCTCGGCCACCTGTTCGGGCAGGTTTTCCGCCATGCTGGACACGATGCCGGCATTGGCTCCGGTTGTCCTGTGCGCCGATACTACCGAGTTGACGGTCGTCAACCAGTCCGTCGCGTCACAGCGATCGAGGCGCGGAAAGTCGAGCACGACGAGGTTCAGCGCGTATCCACCCTCCATCATGGCCATGAAGGCGGCCGTCTGTTTCTCGCCATTGCCCCAGACGAAGGGGTGATAGTCGAGCGGGTTGGCGCGCGTGACCATCTCGCCGAGTGTTTCCCGCAACGGCTTGAGCTGTTCGTCGCGCAACGGCCGATAGAAAATGTTCCGCTTCACGCCCGCATCGGCCATCAGCGAGGCCTCGCCACCGGAACAACTCATGGAGGAAATGTCGGCGCTCGGCAGCGGACCGTAAAGGTGCAACAGCTTGAGGGTTTCCAGGAGTTCCGGCAGGGTCTGGACACGGCCTATGCCGAGGCGTTTCAGCAGTGCGGAGGAGACGCGGTCGTTGCCGGCGAGCGAGGCCGTATGCGAGACCGTCGCAAGTTGCGCACCCTCCGACTTGCCGACCTTCAGCATGGCGACCGGCTTTTTCAGCCGGCGCGAAAGCCCAGCAAGCCGCTCCAACGCTTCGAGGCTGTCGAAACCTTCGACATGCAGGCCCACAGCGGTGACGCGGGGGTCCTGAATGACGGTACAGGCAAGTTCTGCAAGCCCCGTCTGCGCCTGGTTGCCGGCGGTCATCAGATAGGCGAGCGGCAGGCCGCGGCTCTGCATGGAGATGTTGCAGGCGATATTGGAGGATTGCGTCAGCACCGCGACGCCCCGATCGACCCGCAGCATGCCGTGCTGGTCCGGCCACATCAGCGCTCCATCCAGCATGTTGATGAAACCGTAGCAGTTAGGCCCCAGGATCGGCATATCGCCTGCCGCCGCAACCAGGGCCGCCTGCAGCACGTCCCCGTCGGCAAGCTCGCTCACCGCCTCGCGGAAACCCGAAGCGTAGCAGACCGCTCCGCCCGCTCCGCTCGCCGAAAGCTCGCGGATGATCTCGATCGTCAACTGCCGATTGACACCGACGAAAGAGGCATCCGGCACGGCCGGCAGGTCGGCGACCGAGTGGTAACATTTGCGGCCGAGAATTTCATCCTTCTTCGGGTGGACAGGCCAGATTTCGCCCGCAAAGCCCATCTTGTCGCATTGCTCGATGACGCGACGGGCTTCCTTGCCGCCGAAGACCGCAATGGTTTTCGGCCGGGTGAGGCGGTCGAGGGAACGCACCATCCTCATGCGCCCAGCGGCCGCAGCAGATCGCGGCTGATGATATGCCGCTGGATTTCGGACGTGCCGTCCCAGATGCGCTCCACGCGCGCATCCCGCCAGAACCGCGCCAGGGGCAGATCGTCCATCAGGCCCATGCCACCGAAGATCTGGATCGCTTCGTCGGTGATCCGGGCCAGCATCTCCGTCGCGAACACTTTTGCCGAGGCGATCTCGCGGTTCGATGGCAGGCCCTGATCAAGCCGCCAGGCAGCAGACAACGTCAGCAGGTCCGCGGCGTCGATTTCGGTGATCATGTCCGCAAGCTTGAAGGAGACACCCTGGTTGGCACCGATCGGCTTGCCGAACTGTTTTCGCTCGGCCGCATAGTTCAACGCGTAATCGAAAGCCCGCCGGGCCCTTCCGACCGAGGTAGCGGCAACAGTGAGGCGGGTCGCATAAAGCCAGTCGTTGGCGATGTCGAACCCCTTGTGCACCTCGCCGAGGATCTGCGCCGACGGCAGGCGGCATTCGTCGAAGCTCAGGATGCAGTTCTTGTAGCCCCGATGGGAAACGGAGTTGTAACCCTCGCGGATTTCAAAACCCGGCGTGCCGCGATCGACGAGAAAGCAGGTGATCAGTTTTTTCGGCCCGCGCGGCGTCTCCTCCTCGCCGGTGGCGATGAAGACGATGACGAAGTCGGCGATGTTGGCATGGGAGATGAAATGCTTCGTGCCGTTGACGATCCAGTCGTCGCCGTCCCTTCGGGCAAAACATTTCATGCCGCGTACATCCGATCCCGCGTCCGGCTCTGTCATGGCCAGGGCATCGAACTTTTCGCCCTTCACCGCGGGTAAGAGGTATCTTTCGCGCTGTTCATCGTTGCAGGCCATCAGGATGCCGGAGGGGCGACCGAAGAAGACGGTAAGCGCCATCGAGCCGCGGCCGAGTTCACGCTCGACCAGCGTGAAGGATGTGTGGTCGAGACCCGCACCGCCAGCCTCTTCCGGGAAATTGCAGCCGAAAAAGCCGATATCGCGGCATTTGCAGGCAATCTCCTGGCCGAGTTCGGGTGGCACGGTGCCGGTACGCTCCACCTCGTTCTCATGCGGATAGATTTCCGTCTCGACGAAATCGCGGACGGTCTTGACGATCATCTCCTGTTCGTCGGTCAGACCGAAATTCATGGTACTCCTCCGCCAGAAACCATGTCTTGTCTCTTCTGTCCGACGCACCGCCCCGCCCCTTCCGGCGCCGGCAGATCCTTGTGCGCATCGATCAGCGGCTGCAACCTTCCCATGATCGCCGCGCCCGGGGGGACGGCCTTGCCCTCGGCAGAGGAGACATGCAGCATCAGGTGTTCGCAGGTGGCGAGAAGCACGCCATCAGAGGCGCGGATGAGCGACATGAAGCTCTGCAGCTTCTTGCCGTTCGAGGCGGGCAGAATCTGGGCGCTGACCTTCAGGAGGTCGCCGAGCATGGCTTCGTCGAGAAGCCGGGTATGGGTCTCCACCGTATAATAGCTGTTGCCGGCCGCGACATAATCCATGTCGACGCCTATCAGGCGCAGCAGCGAGTCGCTGGCATCGGCGAAACATTGCGCATAGCGGAACTCGGTCATGTGCCCGTTATAATCGATCCAGGACGGCTGGACTTTGATGTCCAGGAGGTCGAGCGGCTCTTTGCCCGGCTTTGCCTCCTGCTTCGGGGCGGTCGCCCAGAGATGTTTTTCGAATTCGGAAAGGATCTTGCCGGCGCCCCAGCCGCGGCCTGCATCCCCCGCCTTCAGCGCCTGCATGATGCCAACTAGGTTCTCGTCGCGGATGCGTTCGAGTTCGCGGATGCCACGGGCGCCGGACTGGGCGTCCGATTGGGCCGCAATCTTGTCCACCAGCGCATCGTCGAGATCGACGACGTCAGTGAGCTTCGTCCAGGGCCAGGAAAGGCAGGGGCCGAACTGTGCCAGAAAGTGGCGCATTCCCGCCTCGCCGCCGGCGATGCGATAGGTCTCGAACATGCCCATCTGCGCCCAGCGCATGCCGAATGAATAACGGATCACGTCGTCCAGCGTTTCCGTGTCGCAGATATCGTCATGGATCAGCCACAGGCCCTCCCGCCACACGGCTTCCAGCAGGCGGTCGCCGACGAAGGCCTCGATTTCCTTCTTGATGATGACGCCCTTCATGCCGATCGGCGCGAGCTTTTCCTGCGCCGCCTTCAGGGTGTCGGAGGAGGTCTTCCGGCCACCGACGAGCTCTGCCAGCGGCAACAGATAGACCGGGTTGTAGGGATGGGCGACGAACATGCGCTCGGGATGCTTCATGTCGCGCTGCAGGTCGGTCGGCATCAGGCCGGAGGTGGAGGAGCCGATCAGGGCCTTGGGATCGGCGGCGCCGTCGATCTCGCTGATGACATTACGCTTCAGCTCCAGCCGTTCCGGTACGCTTTCCTGGATCCAGTCGGCGCCCTGAACCGCCTCCTCGACCGACTTGCAGTAGGTGATCCTTCCCTTTGGCGGCAGCGGAGCCACGGTGAGCATGGCATAGGCTCGTTCGGCATTGGCCATCACCTCACCGACGATGCGTTCGGCCTCCGGATGCGGGTCGAACATGTTGACATCAATGCCGGCGAGCGCGAAGCGTGCCGCCCAGGCGCCGCCGATCACGCCACCGCCGATGCAGGCCGCCTTCTCGATCTTTCCCATGACAATCACCGCTTCGTCAGCTTGAGTTTTTCACGCACGGCATCCGGCCCGATGATCCTGGCGCCCATGCCCTCGATCACGCCGACGGCCTTCTCGACAAGCTGGGCGTTGGTGGCGAGCTGGCCCTTGCCGGCGTAGAGATTGTCCTCCAGCCCGACACGCACATTGCCACCGGCAAGCACCGCGGCGGCCGGGTAGGCGAGCGCGTTGCGACCGATCGAGAACGCGGAGAAGGTCCAGTTTTCCGGCACGTTGTTGACCATCGCCAGATAGGTATTGAGATCGTCCGGGGCACCCCAGGGAATGCCCATGCAGAGCTGGATCAGCACCGGATCCTCGATCAGCCCTTCCTCGACGAGTTGCTTGGCGAACCACAGATGGCCGGTATCGAAGGCCTCGATTTCCGGTCGCACGCCGAGCGCCGTCATCTGTCGCGCCATTTCGCGCAGCATGGAGGGCGTATTGGTCATTACGTAGTCGCCGAGCGAGAAGTTCATCGTGCCGCAATCGAGCGTGCAGATTTCCGGCAGGCATTCGGCCACGTGCGCGACGCGTTCGGTGGCGCCGGCCATGTCGGTGCCGTTGGGGTTCACCGGAAAAGGCGCCTCGACATTGCCGAACACCAGATCGCCGCCCATGCCGGGGGTAAGGTTCAGCACCACGTCGACATCCGCGGAGCGGATGCGGTCGGTCACTTCCCTGTAGAGTTCCCGGTCGCGTGCGGCAGCACCCGTTTGCGGGTTGCGCACATGGCAATGGACAATGGCGGCACCCGCCTTCGCCGCGTCGATCGCAGATTCGGCGATCTGTTTCGGCGTGATAGGCACGTGACTTGACTTGCCCACCGTATCGCCCGCGCCAGTGACCGCACAGGTGATGAAGACCTCGCGATTCATCTTGAGCGGCATGTTCCCCTCCTTTGTTCGTTTTGCGCATTACGAACCGGACGGGATGATAATGCTTTTCACCTTCGGCATCGTTCTATACATTTCCGGAGGCGAGGACGCTGGTGGCATGGCAGATAACTTCCCCGATCGGCAGCATTTCGACATTCTGGTGCTCCCTGACATCAATCTCATTCTTGCCGCATCGGTCATCGAGCCACTGCGCGCCGCCAATCGCATCGCCGGCCGTGAGCTTTATCGCTGGACGCTCTATTCTCCGGATGGGCGGCCGATCGAAACCAAGGCCGGCATTCCCGTTCCGGTCAGCGGCCCCTTCCGGCCAGCGAGGGAGAGCGACCCGCTTTTCGTGCTCGCGAGCTACAACTGGAAACGGCATGCCACCCGCGAGCTGAAGTTCCACTTGTCCCAGACGGCGCGACACCGCAGTCAGATAGCAGGAATCGAGGCCGGGTCGTTCATTCTTGCCGAAACCAGCCTCCTCGACGGCTTTTCCGCGACCACCCACTGGGAGGACTTCGAGGACTTTTCGGGCGCCTATCCGCAGGTGAACATGGTGCGCGACCGCTTCGTCATCGACGGCAAGCGGATTACCACCGGTGGCTCGCTGCCGACGCTCGATCTGATGCTGGAGCTGATCCGCCGCGCGCATGGCTATTCGCTGGCGCTCGAGGTTTCGCGCCTGTTCATCTACGAGCAGGAGCGCACCCGCGGCGATCTGCTGCAGATGCCGGCCGTCGGCAACATGCGGATCGTCGATGAACGCGTCCAGGCGGCAGTAAAGCTGATGGAGGAGACGGTCGACGCGCCGCTTTCACTGACACGTCTGGCGAAGCGCGCCGGCGTTAGTGCCCGGCATCTGCAGGACCTGTTCAACCACGTCATGGGCGTGGCGCCGCGCGAGCACTACCTGGCTTTGAGGCTGAATGCCGCGCGCCGGAAGGTGATCGAGACGCGGGCGACCTTCGCGGATATCGCCGCCGCCACCGGCTTCAACTCGGCCTCCGCCTTCTCCCGCAGTTATCGGGCGCATTATCGCGAAAGCCCGAGCGACACGCGCCGGCGCCTGAAGCTGAAGGCATGACGTCTACTTCTTCAGGATCACCCACAGCGCGTGCACGATACCCGGCAGCCAGCCGAATAGCGTGAGCAGGATGTTCAGCCAGAAATGCAGGCCGAGCCCTACCTGAAGGAACACGCCGAGGGGCGGCAGAATGAAGGCAAGCAGGATGCGGATGATGTCCAAGTCGCGCTCCTTTTGGCGGGGGTTCGTTCACGGTTGGCGGGTCAGGTCGATGCGGCTCGTTACAATCGATCTGCCACTTGAGGGGTCCTTGTCGATCGTCGAGAGCCTGAGCGCGTCCGGGCCCAGCCTTTCGATGGTCATTGTCGCCGCGCGGTCACCGTTCGTGACACGCGACCACCGGACCTGGAGGTTGATCGTATTACCACGACGGCTGCCGGAAAGCGCCGATGGCTGGCCGGCGGGACCGACATAGGTGCCCCTGTAGGAGTTGCCGTTGAGCTTCAGATCGGCGGAGATCCTTCTTGTCACCAGCAGAAGGCCGCGGCACGTGCCCTGCATGGAAAGTGCCGCGCGCTGCGCCGTGTTGGTCAGCCTGCAGGTAATGTTGACCTGGCGGCTACCGATTTTTGGAAGCATGGTTCCCTTCCCGGTCCAGGAACCGGCGAGGGAGGCGAGAAAATCCTGCTCAGTTGCAGCTGCCGCCGGCGCTGCCGACGCGGCCAGAACTGCAAGGACTGGAATGACAAGGGCAAGCACGCGCATGGAAGCACCAGTGGTCAGCTCTTCTGCAAACGCGGCTTGCCGCCCCGGGGTTCCCTTCGCGACGGATATGGCGAATCTCGGGCCGGGGACTTGGCTGCGCCCTCGACAACACTAATTGGCACGGGACGGTGATGGAGTGAGCTGATGATTATCCGTTCAGGAAGCTGCCTGTGTGGTCATGTGAGGTACAGTGTCAAGGACGCACCGATCAGGGTGGGGCTCTGCCACTGTGCGGACTGCCGCAAGGAAAGTGGCTCGGCCTTCGTAACCTTCGGCATCTGGCCAAGCCACGCTTTCGAGGGCACCGGCGAGGTCAGGTACTTCCAGGGCCGCGGTTTCTGTGCGACCTGCGGCGGCCGCGTCTTCAACCAAAGCGACGGAGACGAGATAGAAATTCGGCTGGGGTCGCTGGATATGGCCCCGACCGATCTGGACCCGGACTACGAGATCTGGGTCAAGCGCCGCGAGAGTTGGCTGCAACCGCTGGTCCTTCCACAGTTCGAAGAGGACCGGACCTGATCTTTTGCCTGGATCCCCGCCACCACATCACGGGAAGAGACGATGTACGGTAGCTCCCGGCTCGCCAGGGCAATTGCCATCGCTGTCGAGGCCCATCGCGACCAGACCTCCAAGAACGGCGGACCTTTCATTGAGCATGTCGGCCGGGTGGCAGACGGTGTCACCACCGAGGAGGAGAAAATGGTCGCCTGGCTGCACGACGTCGTGGAAAAGGGGCCGGGCTGGTCCCTGGCACGCTTGCGAGAGGAAGGCTTCCCCGAGCCGGTAGTCGACGCCGTCGATGCCCTGACGCGCCGCGAGGAAGAGGAATACCTTGCCTTTGCAAGCCGCTCGGTCCGCAATCCGCTGGCACGTACTGTCAAGCGGGCAGACCTGGCGGACAATCTGGCGCAGATGCGCCAGATCGGCGGTGACGGGTCGAAATATATAGAGGCCCTCAGTCTTATCGATGGGAAACACGCCTGACGAGGCGGAACTTGCCTGCCAGCGTCCCGTTCGAAGAGTGCGTTGACAGGAACGGAACAAGGATTACGCCATGGAACTCAGATCACAGGTGGCGCTGGTGACGGGCGCGGGCTCAGGCATCGGCAAGGCGGCAGCCCTGAAGCTTGCCCAGGAGGGTGCGCGTATCGGCGTACTCGGTCACACCAGGAGCGAGCTCGACAAAACTGCAGCGCAGATCGCCGCACTCGGCGGCGAGGCAATGGTGCTCGAGGCGGACGTTTCCGACGAGGGGCAGATGCGCCGCGCCATCGACGGGCTGGCCGAGGCCTATGGCCGCATCGACATCGTGGTGGCCAATGCCGGCATCAACGGGGTGTGGGCGCCGATCGACGATCTGAAGCCGGAAGAATTCGACAAGACCATCTCCGTCAATCTCCGAGGAACCTATCTCACGCTCCACGCGTCCGTGCCCCACCTGAAGAAGCAGGGTGGTTCCGTGGTCGTGGTCTCCTCCATCAATGGGAACCGCACCTTCAATACGCCGGGAGCGACAGCCTATGTGGCCACTAAGGCTGCCCAGGTGGCGATTGCGCAACAACTCTCGCTGGAACTCGGCAAATACAAGATCAGGGTGAATGCCGTCTGCCCCGGAGCGATCGACACCAGCATCAATGACAACACGACCGTCAGAAGGA
>JAEYTV010000583.1 GCA_023433855.1 Pseudomonadota bacterium
GTCCTGCACGCTGTGTCGTTCTGCGTGCAGGAAGGGGAGTTTCTCGGGGTCATCGGCCCGAATGGCTCCGGGAAGACCAGCCTGATGTCCCTGCTCGCCGGTATCCGCCGGCCGAAAGCCGGAAAGATCCTGCTCGATGGCATTCCGATATCGGATCTGGGACGACGAGCTGTTGCCCGGCGACTCGCCTTCGTCGAGCAGCAGGCGGAGACAGCCGAACGGATCACGGCGCGGCAGGCCGTGGGACTGGGACGAACGCCTCATCTCGCCGCCTTGTCTCCATGGACATCAAAGGATGACCGCATCGTCGATCAGGCGCTTGCGGATGTCGACATGGTCCATCTGTCTCGGCGGATGTGGCAGACCTTGTCCGGCGGTGAGCGGCAGCGGCTCCATATTGCGCGAGGGCTTGCCCAGCAGCCGCAGATCCTCTTGCTGGATGAACCAACCAACCACCTCGACATCGGTCATCAGATCGGGATCCTGGACCTCGTGCGCCGGCTGGGGCTGACCGTGGTTGCCGCGCTGCACGACCTCAACCATGCCGCCATGTTCTGCGACCGGATTGCCGTCATGAAGGAAGGCGGACTGGTGGCGCTCGGGACGCCGCGGGAGGTGCTGGAGGCATCCCTGATCCGTGACGTCTTCGGGGTTGATGTGGAGGTCGAGCACGCGGAAGATGGAGGCTGCCATCTCCGCGTCGCAAAGCGGCGCGGTTTGAGTGACAGCGCGCCAGGGCATCACCCCAGGCTGGCTGCCGGGGCATCCTGAGAGCCGCAGCCCGCGAACCAACCCGCAGTACTTGGCGACAATCGCGCCGAAGCGGCCGCTCCAGGACGCTTCCTCAGGCCGAAATGTCGATGACGCCACAGTCCCCGGCTTCCGAGGAGAAGGCCAGCAACTTGCCGTTGGCACTCCAGCTCATTCCGGTGATCGCGCCCTTACCGGGGCGGCGCAGCAGCGCCTCCTTGGTGTCGGCAAGACGAACGCCCAGGATCATCCCGTCGATGAAGCCGATAGCAAGGACTTCTTCTGCCGGATGGAACGCGACGTTGGTCACCATGACATTCGCCCGCGTCCCAAGTTCTAGCGGCGCCTTGCCCATCGGGCCGTCCTTGGACGAGAACGGCCAGACGATCGCGGCCGGCGCACCGGAAGAGGCCAGCCACTTGCCCTTCGGGGACCAGGACAGGGACTTTACCTTGGCGGGGTAGCCGGTCATCCGCATGTGGCGGTTTTCGCCCGGCTTTCCATCCAGCTTCCAGCCATGCATGGCGTTTTCCTGCATGGTGGTGACGAGGAAACGGCCATCGGGAGAAAATGTCACCCCTGTGTGGGCGCCCTTCCATTCCAGATCCTGAGCCGGCGCGTTCGTGCCGACCCAATGCAGCGAGACGCCATTATAGCGCGCCACCGCTATCCGCAGGCCCTTGGAGGCAAAGGCGATCGCCTCGACGGTGCGTTCCTCGGCGAATTCCCTGACACTACCGTCGCTTTGGCGAACGAAGCTCGGCTTCCCGTAGGCGTAAGCCACCGCGTTCTGGGGCCCGCCCGCCACCACGCTGATCCATTTGCGCGGCGCCACCGCAACCTCGCTTGCGGCACCGTCCCTGCCAATGCGGAATACTTTGCCGTCTTCCCCGCCGGTCAACAGCGTGGGGCTGAACGGATCGCGCACACAGGTCAAGAGACCTTGGTGGACCTCTTGGACCTTCTCACCCCCGTCGAGGCGGTGGATGGTGCCGGCGGCTGTTGCGAAGAAGGGAACGTCGCCAAGAAAGTGGGCCGCGACGACGTGGCCTTCGAGATCAAGCGGTGCGACTGTCGGCATTACGCGATGTTATCCTCGGCATGATTCTGTCCGAGAAGCGCTTTACACAATTTCCGCGTCATGCGGCAGTGGCTGCCGTCGCCTGGCAGGCCAGAAAGCTCTTCTCGATCTTGTCGACGTCGAGATCGCGGCCGATGAAGACGAGGCGGCTTTCGCGTTTCTCGCCCTCTTTCCATGGGCGCTGGTGATCCCCTTCGACGATCATGTGCACACCCTGCACGACATAACGTTCCTCGTCGCCCTTGAAGGCAATGATGCCCTTCAGCCTGAGAATGTTCGGGCCGTCGGTCTGGGTAACCTTCTGGATCCACGGAAAGAAGCGTTCCGGGTTCATCTCGCCGCCGCGAAGGGAAATCGACTTTACCGTAACGTCGTGGATCGCCGACATCTCTCCATGATGGTGGTGATGATGGTGATCGTGATGGTCATGATGATCATGATCACCGTGATCGTGGTGGTGATGGTCGTGATCACAGTCCGGACCGCAGATATGGTCCTCATGGCCGTGCTCGAGGAAGTGCGGATCGTTTTCGAGGGCGCGCTCCAGATTGAAGGCGCCCTGATCCAGAATGCGGGCGAGATCAACGCCGGAGCGGCTCGTCTTGTACACGCGCGCGGTCGGATTGATGGCGTGGACGACGTCTTCCACCTGTGCCAGCTCTTCCGGTGTCACAAGATCCGTCTTGTTGATGAGGACGACGTCGGCAAAGGCGATCTGGTCCTCCGCTTCCCGGCTGTCCTTGAGACGAAGCGGCAGGTGCTTGGCATCGACCAGCGCGACCACCGCATCAAGTTCGGTTTTGGCGCGAACGTCGTCGTCCATGAAGAAGGTCTGGGCGACGGGGACCGGGTCGGCAAGGCCAGTGGTTTCGACGATGATGCCGTCGAAGCGGCCCGGGCGGCGCATCAGGCCCTCCACAACACGGATCAGGTCGCCGCGCACCGTGCAGCAGACGCAGCCGTTATTCATCTCGTAGATCTCCTCGTCGGATTCCACGATCAGGTCGTTGTCGATGCCGATTTCCCCGAACTCGTTGACGATCACGGCGTATTTCTTGCCGTGGCTTTCTGACAGGATACGGTTCAGCAGCGTCGTCTTGCCGGCGCCGAGATAGCCGGTGAGAACGGTTACGGGAACGGGCTTCTGGGTGGCTGCGTCGGTGGTTTGTTCGGCCATGGGGAAACCTCGGAAATCTGAGAAGGATCCATCGGAGGCGGATCTGTGCGATCCATATAAGCGCAAGCCTGGAGGAGTTCAAAGGGTTTCGATGTTATAAAATCACATGCATCATCGTTCGAGGCGGGATGGCGTCCTGGAGCATGGCTGGGGTCGCAGGAACTGGCCTCATCAACCCGAGGACGGACCGAAGCTCCCGATGTCGAACCTTCCGACGTCCTCCAGTAGTTCGATGATACCCCTGAGGGCGTGCGACAGAAGTTCCTCGCCGCGTGCTGCCGTCGCGGCAGCGGCATTGCCGGCGACACCGTTCGGGTTCAGGTCGGACATCTTCCAGCCGAAGGCATGTGGTCCATAGGCGCGCAGATGTCTGTAGCGCTGGATAAACTCCGATTGCCTCGACCCGAAATTCCGGGCCTTTGCCATGTCGACCTTGTCGGGATGAAGTGCGAGCATGACGGAGGTTTCTATGTCGCCGCCATGGATGTCGACCGCCTTGTCTTCAGCCGTGATCCACCCTTGCGGTTGACCGAAACGGGTCCAGCTTGTGGTCACGACCAGCATATCGAATCTCACCCGTGCCTCCGTCGCCACGATCGTCAGGAGCGGCGAATTTCCGCCATGGGCATTCAGCAGAACAAGTTTGCGAATGCCTTGCGCGTGAAGGTTGTTGGCAATGCCGAGCCAGCGGCGAACAGCTTCATTGAATGCGAGGGTGCGCGTACCGGCAATATCCATATGCTCTATCGAGTAACCGACGCGCTCAACGGGAAGAAATGTGGCGGGCAGGTTTGCGGGCAAAGCGGGAATCAATCTGGAGACGAGACCCTCCGCAATCAGGGCGTCGGTCTCGAACGGCAGGTGCGGCCCATGCTGTTCGTGGGCGCCAAGCGGCAGTACAGCGATCCAGTCCGCTCGTTCGGTGGCGGCGATGCCGGGATCGTTGTCCAGATAGTGAGGTAACGGATGGGCCATCTGGCAGTCGATTCCGGGTTCCGTTAAGGGTATGACAGAATAGAGCGATTGATCCGGCAGGGCAAACGGACGGAGCCGATGAGTAAAAAGAAGGGTGAAAAGAAGGGGAAGTCGGGGAAGAAAAAGAACCCCGAAACCCTCTCGACGTCCGATCTGGCGCCAGCCATCACCAATGCTGCCCGGTCCATGCGCACTGCGCTGTCACGCAGCCTTGCCGACAGCGGACTATATGCGGGCCAAGATGGGGTTATTCTGGCGCTGGCGGGCGAGGACGGTCTCACACCGGGCCAACTGGCCGCCCGCCTTGGTGTAAAGGCACCCACAATGACGCGCACGATCGGCCGGATGGAGGCGCAAGGCTTCGTCGAGCGTCGGCCAGACGCCGTCGATGGGCGCATCACCAAGGTGCATCTGACAGAAGCCGGCCTGCAGAGCGTGGAGCAGATAGGGCGCTCGGTTGCCGACTGTGGTTCGGTTGCGGCACGAGGGCTGACCGACAAGGAAGTCCGCACCCTTCTCAAGCTTCTCAAGGTCATCGAGAGCAATCTCCATCCGGCACCGATGCAGGAGTGAGGCCGAGCGGGCACTGCCCTGTTGATAGCCAGCAGCAGGATTGTCGTTGCGGATTAAACAGTTTACTTAAAGTTTAATTCGGCATCAGAAGGTGCCTGTTCAGCGCGGGTGGGGGAATGGCGCAGAAGATCAAATTGTCCACGATCGCCGAGAGCCTCGGCCTATCTACAGCCACTATTTCGCTTGCGCTTCGCGACAGCCCGCTCGTCGCCGTGGACACCCGCGAAAAGATCAAGGAACAGGCCCGGGCGCTCGGCTATATCTACAATCGCCGCGCCGCCAGCCTTCGGACCTCACGGTCCGGAATCATAGGTGTCGTCGTGCACGACATCATGAACCCCTTCTATGGGGAGATCCTGAAGGCCATCGAGAGCGAACTGGACCGCAGCCGGCACACCTTCATCCTTTCGAATCATTACGATTCGGTCGAGAAGCAGCGGACGTTCATCGAAACCCTGCTGCAACTCGGCGGCGACGGTGTGATCATGTCGCCGGCCATCGGCACCCCTGTGGAGGATGTCAAACTCTGCGAACAGAACGGCATGCCGGCAATCCTCGTGGCCCGCTCCATGGAAGGTGTAGACCTGCCGACCTATCGTGGTGACGATAGCTACGGCATCTCGCTTGCCACCAACCATCTGATCGGGCTCGGGCACCGCGTGATTGCGATGATCGGCGGAACTGACCAGACGTCCACAGGACGCGACCGCTACCAGGGTTATGTCAACGCACTGCGTAAAGCTGGCATCGATGTGGATCTGAACCTGCGCATCCCCGGACCACGGTCCAAGCAGGGAGGCTTCGAAGCGGCGGTCAATTTCCTGTCGCTGCCGCAAAAGCCGACTGCAGCCGTATGCTGGAACGATCTCGTTGCCATAGGCTTGATGAACGGCATCGCGCGGGCCGGCTTCACGCCGGGCAGGGATATATCGGTGACTGGATACGACGATCTGGAGGAAGCCTCGATCGCCACGCCATCGCTGACGACCGTCTCAAACGGTCAGGCGGAAGTCGGTCGACTGGCCGCACGGGCACTGCTCGATCGCTTGGCCGGCAGCCATGAGCCGGACGGTCTTCACCTCATCAAACCGGAAATGCGCATCCGCCAGTCCACGGGGCTCTACAAACCCCGCAGCCACTAGGCGTCAAACGCGCTTCTCGTCTCCCGGTCACGCAGCGACGCCGGTGAGAGTCTTGCCGGACATGTAGGTGCGGACGGCGTCGCCGAATGCCTGGAACAGCGCGCGGGAAGGTGCATCGGTTTCCGCCCAGTATTCAGGATGCCACTGGACGCCGACCGCAAAATTCTTTGCATCGATCACGGAGACCGCCTCGATCGTGCCATCCTGCGCCGTGGCCTCGACCTTGAGGCGCGGAGCGGTCTCGGCGATGGCCTGCCGGTGAAGCGAGTTGACCTGCACCTCGCCTGAGATTCCAAGACAGGTTGCAATACAGGTTCCAGCCTGCACGAAAACAGGCTGGCGGATCGCGTACATGCCATCGCGCTCCGGCACATCGGGCTTGCGATGATCCCACATGCCCGGCTGCTCCTGGATCTCGCTTGCCAGGGTTCCGCCGAGCGCGACGTTCAGTTCCTGTATTCCCCGGCAGATCGCCAGCAAGGGAATGCCGCGATCGATCGCCCGGCGGATCAGCGGCAGGGATGTCGCGTCACGGGCGGTATCGAAAGGCCCGTCGGCTTCCGTGGCTTCCATTCCATAAAGGGAAGGGTGCACGTTCGTGGCCGACCCCGATACCAGCAACCCGTCAACGCGATCGAGGATGGCATCAATATCGTTGCCTTCCTCAAAGGCGGGGATGATGAAGCTCATGACTTCCGCCGTCTTGAGGGCGGCCTGAACATACTGGTTGGGTGTGGCGTGCCAGATTGCGCCGTCAATCTGGCGGATATCGGCGGGTATCGCGACGATCGGCTTCGGCATCGGGGTCTCCAGGTCAGCTCACGGGCTTGACCAGCGGATGTGACAGGGGACGCAGATACAAGTCAAGTTTTGAAGCGGCAGGAGGGCGAAGTGCCGCGAGGACAAGCGGCTTGCCGCTAGAATTCGCCCTTCTCCGAGACGAACCCGGCGCGACGAAAGTATTACTTCCAAAGGACTTCCGCCCTGAAGGTTTATCGGGTGCGGTGCTTGCATGGCATCAGGCAAAAATGTTTACTTCCGTCGATGGCCGAGGGAGTGGGAACGGATAACCCTACGGTTTGTCTTCACGGGAGGTATTTCATGGATCGTCGTTCGTTCTTCAAAAAGGCTGCCCTGTCGGGCGCCGGCGCAGCCGCCGCCACGGTGCTCGCGGCGCCGGCCATCGCTCAGACAAACCCGAAAATTACCTGGCGCGCAACGTCTTCATTTCCGAAGTCGCTCGATACTATCTATGGCGGCGTGGACGACATCGCCAAGCATGTCGCCGCTGCGACCGATGGCAACTTTACCATCCAGCCCTTTGCGGCCGGCGAGGTCGTGCCGGGCATGCAGGCCGCAGATGCCGTCAGCAATGCGACCGTCGAGATGTGCCATACCTGCTCCTATTACTTTGTCGGCAAGGACCCGACCTTTGCCATCGGGACGGCGATCCCGTTCGGCCTCAATGCGCGGCTTTCCAACGCGTGGTTCTACCAGGGCAACGGCAATACCCTGCTGAACGAATTCTACGCCAAGCACAACATCTACGGTCTGCCGGCGGGCAATACCGGAGCCCAGATGGGTGGCTGGTTCCGCAAGGAGATCAACACGGTCGATGACTTCAAGGGCGTCAAGATGCGCATTGCAGGTCTTGCCGGCCGAGTGCTCGAAAAGCTCGGAGGCGTGCCGCAGCAGATTGCCGGCGGCGACATCTATCCGGCACTGGAGAAAGGTACGATCGATGCCGCCGAATGGGTCGGACCGTATGATGACAACAAGCTTGGTTTCGCCAAGGTCGCCAAGTATTATTACTATCCGGCCTTCTGGGAAGGCGGCCCGACGGTTCATGCCTTTTTCAATCTGGAGAAGTGGAACAACCTTCCCAAGGGATATCAAGCGGCTCTCGCCGACGCCTGCGCCTTCGCCAACACCAACATGATGGCGAAATACGACGTGAAGAATCCGACCGCAATCAAACAGATCGCATCGCAAGGAACGGTTTTGCGGCCCTTCAGCCAGGACATCCTGGAGGCCTGCTACAATGCTTCGCTCGAGGTTTACAAGGATCTGTCGGCCAACAACGAGAACTTCAAGAAGATCTATGACGACCAGGTCGCCTTCAAAAGGGAAGGTTATCTCTGGATGCAGCTTTCCGAGTACACGTTCGACACGTTCATGATGATCCAGCAGCGTAACGGGAAGCTCTGATCAAAGGCAGAACTCTCTAGACAAAAGAACCCGGTCGCGTGGCGCCCGGGTTCTTTTGCGTCTTGTCGGACACTGATGCCGTCCACCGACAGAAAGGTCCCGGCTCGCGGAAGGCGGCGTGCCGCATAGATCAGGGATTGATCTTCGGCGGCTCGCCGAGGTTCGGCATCGAGGGCTGAGCGGGCTGCGTCGGGGCGCCATCGAGCGGCGGCAAACCGAAGTTCGGCATCTGGTTGCCGCCCTCGTTGCCGGAACCGAACCCGGGGATCTCGATCTTGATGTTGTTGAGGTCCACGTCGGGCGCCTTGTCCAGCCAGTAGGTAACGGATTCGGGCCAGGCGATGATGATCGCGACCAGGATCAGCTGCATGCCGAGCCATGGGATCGCTCCAAGATAGATATCCCTGGTCTTGACCGTCTTCGGGGCGATGGAGCGCAGATAGAAGAGCGCAAAGCCGAACGGCGGGTGCATGAAGCTTGTCTGCATATTCACGCAGAGCAGCACGCCAAACCAGATCAGGTCGATTCCGAGGGCCTCTGCCACCGGTGCCAGCATGGGCAGCACGATGAAGGCGATCTCGAAGAACTCGAGGAAGAAGGCGAGAAAGAAGATGAAGATATTGACGAAGATGAGGAAGCCCAGCGCGCCGCCCGGAATGTGAGACAGGAGATGTTCGATCCACAGGCCTCCATCCATGCCCTGGAAC